>JBJXGS010000275.1:0-4732 GCA_046160545.1 Burkholderiales bacterium | reverse complement strand
CACATCCGATTCACGTCTACCCGGAGGCGGGGCACGCGTTCCACGCCGACTACCGGCCGACCTACCGCAAGGAAGCGGCGGACGACGGCTGGAAGCGGATGCTCGCCTGGTTCAAGAAGCACGGCGTCGCCTGATCCGTCGCAGGGGGCCGTCCATGCGCTAGAGTTGCGGCTCTCCGTCCCGGGTGGAGGTGCCGCAATGCTGGATCTGATCATCGAAAACGCGCGAATCTGCGACGGTCTGGGCAAGCCGATTCGCGAAGGTTCGGTCGGCGTCAAGGACGGCCGCATCGCCGAAGTCGGCGCTGCCGCAGGACAGGCGAAGGAACGCGTCGATGCCGGGGGCATGGTGCTCGCCCCGGGCATCGTCGACCTGCACACCCATTTCGACGCCCAGCTCACCTGGGATGCCTTCGCGACGCCCGCGCTCGACCTGGGCGTGACCACGGTGGTGATCGGCAACTGCGGTTTCACCATTGCCCCCTGCCGGCCGCAGGACCGGGATCTCACGCTGCGCAACCTCACCCACGTCGAAGGCATGCCGCTGGAAGCGCTGCGCGCCGGCATCGAGTGGGATTTCCAGACCTATCCTGAGTACCTCGATGCGCTGGAGCGCAAGGGATCGGTGCCGAACGTCGCTTCGTTCGTCGGCCATTCCTCGGTGCGCACCTGGGTGCTGGGTGCGGACGCGTCGAAACGCGCCGCCAGCAAGGCCGAGGTCGGCGAGATGAAGCGCCTGGTGCGGGAAGCCATGCAGGCCGGCGCGGTGGGCTTCGCGACTTCCACCCTGGAGCAGCACAACGGCGAAAACGGCGTGCCGATGCCCTCGCGGCTGGCCGACGAGCATGAAATGATGGAGCTCACCGGAGCGCTGGGCGAATCCGGCCGCGGCGTCTTCATGCTCACCAAGGGGATGAAGACCACGGTTCCCTGGCTGGAGCAGATCGCTTCGCGCAACGGCCGCCCGGTGATGATTGCCGCGCTGTTCGTCGACCCGAACGACCCGGAGCGGGTATTCCGCGAGTTCGGCGAGATCGAGCAGGCGCGCGGCCGCGGGCGCGAACTGTGGGGCCAGGTAGGCTGCTTTCCCCTGGGCATGGAGTTCACGCTCGCCCACCCCTATCCGCTGGAGGCGTTCCTCGCCTGGCGCCCGGCGATCGAAGCCGAGGGCAGCGACGCCTACCGCCGGGTGCTCGCCGACCCCGCTTTCCGCGCCGCCATCAAGGCCGAGGCCGGCAGCAAGGGCGTGCCGAACCGGTTCTCATACAAGACGCTGGAGCACCTCGCGCTCAAGGAGCCGCAACGGCCGGAAAATGGCCGCTACATCGGCAAGGTGGTCGCGGGCCTCGCCAAGCAGGCGGGCAAGGATCCCTTCGACTGGCTGTTCGATTTCGCGCTCGACGGGGAGATGGAGGCGCTTTGGGACTGCAAGCTGTTCAATACCGACGAGGATCAGGTGAAGCGGCTGCTGCAGCGCGATGACGCGGCGGTGGCGCTTTCGGACGCGGGTGCGCACCTGTCGTTCCTTTGCGATGCGGGATTCGGCCTTCATCTGTTCGGGCACTGGGTGCGCGAGCGCGGCGACCTCACGCTGGAACAGGCCGTGCAGTCGGTCACCAGCCGCGCCGCCGACGTCTATCGCATCAAGGACCGCGGCCGGCTCGTCCCCGGCGCCTGGGCCGACATGATCCTGTTCGATCCCGCGACCGTGGGACGGGGCGAGAAGCGGCGGGTGTACGACCTGCCCGCCGGCTCCGGGCGCGTGCACACGCCGCCGGTCGGCCTGCGCGGGGTGTGGGTCAACGGACGGCGCGCCATCGACGACGAAGGCAGGCGCCTCGATTGCGGCAAGCCGGGCAGGCTGCTGCGCGAGTTCACCGCCTGAGTTCGGCGGCCTGCTCCCTGTAGAACCCGTTCACGCCGGCCTCTTCCCGCAGGCCCGAGAGATCATCGCCGGTCGGCGGCGAGTAATGTGGGATGCCGATGGCATCGGCGATACGCACGAAGCCGTGAAACGCGGCCACGGTCGCCGCCGCATCGATCACTCCCTCGCCGCCCAGCAGCGGCAGCAGGGCTCCCCGGGTCGCCGCGATGCGATCCGCGTCGCGCGCGACCACCGCATCGGCGAACGCCACCAGCCGGTCGGCATGCGCAATCTCGACCCCTTCCCTGAAGCCGTCGCTCAGGCCGCGCAACGCCACGTCCTTGCCCTGCGTCTGCATGCTCGCACGGAGCATGTACGAGTGCGCGGCCGTTCAATAGCTGCATTGATGCAGCGCCGAGACGCGCGCCGCGAGAAGCTCGGTCTGCGGCCGCGCGATGGCGCGCACGGTCTGATCGAACCGGTAGATGACCGCGCCCGGCAGGTAATGCGCGTTGGCGAGCGCCCAGTAGTCGCGCATCGACTGCGGCACGGACGACAGGCCGCGGTAGATGTAGCCCGCCTTCGGACTGGGGTACATCGGGCCGTCGGCATCCACCACGTCGGCGGGTTCGGTGATGGGCAGCCACGCCGCCTTTTTTCGTGCGCCTGGCGGCCGGTAGCGCGTGGGCGCGCCCGGGGCCGCCTCAGGCAGCGCCCGGTCGGGGAGGCCAAGGGCACGCGTGCAGGTGTCCAGCATCATGACCATGGCGATCAAGCCGACGATCTCGACGTACTCGCCTTCCTCGAGGCAGCGCGCGAGCACGGACTGCGCCCAGGACTCGGAAAGGCGCCCGGGATCGTTCACGACGCGGTGGATGAGCTCCACCTCGGCGGCGCCGACGCTCCCGGTGCGGTCGTGCTCGCCGCGCACGGCATGGGGCGATAGCGCCTCCTTGATCCGCGCGCAGTGGCGGCAGCCGTGCGCGTGGCGGATCTCGGCGGCGACCGCCAGGCGGCGCTCGCCGTCGAGCCAGGTGCCGGGCGCGGCAATGGCGCGCCAGGCAGCGTCGTGCGCCTCGACAAGATCGTTGCGCGCTCGAACCTCTAGGACGGCAAACGGGGTAGCGGACATGGGACCTCCATGACGATGGATCGCGAAAGTCTAGTGCAAGCGCGGAGCGAACGCCCCCCAAATGGAAAAGGCCGCCCGAGGGCGGCCTTTTTTTCCAACCTGCGTTCGGAATCAGTCGGCGTAGACGCCCGCCTTCTTGATGATCGGGCCCCACTTGTCGATCTCGGCCTTCACGTGCGCCTGCAGCGCGGCCGGCGTGGCCTTGTCCGCCGGATAGGCGGTGGCGCCGAGGTCCGCGAAGCGCTTGTTGACGTCCGCGTCCTTCACCGCCACCTGCAGCGCCGCGACCAGCTTGTCGATCGCTTCCTTCGGCGTGCCCTTGGGCGCATACAGTGCGTGCCAGATTCCGACCTCGAAGCCCTTCAGGCCGACTTCCTGCAACGTCGGTACGTCCGGGAGCGACGGCAACCGCTTGGCCGAGGTGACCGCGTACACCTTCACCTTGCCCGACTTGATCTGGCTGGTGGTGTTGGTGGTCTGGTCGCACATGAAATCCACCTGGCCGCCCAGCAGATCGTTCATCGCCGGGGCGGTTCCCCTGTAGGGCACCGTCAGCAGGTCGGTTTCGATCGAGCTCATGAACAGCATCCCGCACAGGTGCGAGGCCGCGCCAATGCCGGCGTTGGCGTAAGTGACCTTGGCCTTGTTGGCCTTGACGTAGGCGAGGAACTCCTTGAAGTCGTTGGCCGGGAAATTCTGCCGCGCAATGAGCGTCATCGGCACGTCGTTGATCAGGCCGATGTACTCGAAGTCCTTCAGCGGATCGAAGCGCAGCTGCCGGTACAGCGCCGGCGTGGTCGCCATGCCGATGTGGTGGATCAGGATGGTGTAGCCGTCGGGTTTGGCGTTCTTGACCGACTCGGGCGCGAGGATGCCGCCCGCGCTCGGTCGGTTCTCCACCACGATGGTCTGGCCGAGCGGCTTGCCCATGGCCTGGGCGGTGACGCGCGCGACCGTGTCGGTCGGGCCGCCTGCGGCAAACGGCACCAGCATGGTGACGTTGCGGGTCGGGTACTGCTGCGCCGATGTGGCGCCAGCGAACAGCGCGCCCAATGCCGCTGCGATGAGGATTTTCCGGTTCATTTGCTGGTCCTTGTTGAATTGGGTGGTGCTGGCGCGCCCGAGACGATTCGAACGTCCGACCCCTGCCTTCGGAGGGCAGTACTCTATCCAGCTGAGCTACGGGCGCCTTCCTGATACCGCGAGTTTCACGCTAAAATCAGCATTTTACCAGCACCAACTTTACGGGGTCGGGCATGGCCGAACACGACGAACATTCCTCCTTCATCAAGACGCCGCAGCAGCTGGTCACTGTCGTGCTGCTCTCCTTCGTGGTGCCGATCGTCGGTATCCTCATGCTGGTCCACCTGGTGGTGAACAAGCCGCGCGCGGACCCCGCCGCGCTCGCCCCCGAAGCCGTGGCCGCGCGCATCCAGCCGGTCGCCAAGGTGGAATTCGGTGCCGCGGGCGCCGCTCCCGGGGCCGCGAAAAGCGGAGACGACATCGTCAAGGAAACCTGCGCGGCCTGCCACCAGGCGGGCGTCGCGAACGCGCCCAAGCTGGGCGACAAGGCGGCCTGGGCGCCGCGCCTGAAGCTCGGCCTGAACGGGATGCTGCAATCGGTCATCAAGGGCAAGGGCGCGATGGCGCCGCGCGCCGGCACCACGCTCAGCGACGATGAGCTCGCGCGCGCCGTGGTGTCGATGGCGAACGGGGCCGGCGGCAGCCTGAAGGAAC
>JBJXGS010000274.1:0-18379 GCA_046160545.1 Burkholderiales bacterium | reverse complement strand
CGCTTCGCCGCCGAGGGCGCCAGGGTCGCTATTTATGACTTGAAGGGTGAGGCAGCCTCCGCACTGGCCGCGAAGCTCAATGCAGCCGGCGGCAAGGCGGCGGGCTACGCAGTCGACATCACCGACGCGCCCGCGGTGGAAGCGGCGGTGGCCAAGACCGAGGCCGATCTGGGACCGGTCGACGTGCTGGTCAACAACGCCGGCTGGGACGTCGGCGCGCGCTTTCTCGACCTGGACCCGGCGGTGTGGCCGAAGATCATCGCGATCAATCTGGTCGGCCCGCTCAACATGCATCGCGCCGTGCTCAAGGGCATGAGCACGCGCGGCAGGGGGCGGGTGGTCAACATCGCCTCCGACGCCGGCCGTGTCGGCTCGTCCGGCGAGGCGGTTTACTCCGCCTGCAAGGGTGGCATCATCGCGTTTTCCAAGACCATGGCACGCGAACTGGCGCGCAAGCGCATCAACGTCAACGTCGTCTGCCCGGGGCCGACCGATACCAACCTCTTTCGCGAGTTCGCCGGCGACAGCGAGTCCGGCGTCAAGCTGGTGGCGGCGCTCACCAAGGCGATCCCGTTCGGCCGCGTCGGCCAGCCCGACGACGTGGTCGGGGCGATCTGCTTCCTCGCCAGCGACGATGCCGCCTTCATTACCGGCCAGGTGATATCGGTCTCGGGCGGCCTGACCATGGCCGGTTGAGCCTCGCTACCTTTACCCAGAAGCCCGTCGATGCCTGCGGCGGCGCTGCGCGCGACGCAATCGAATCAGGAGACTTGGCATGAACGGCGAACTGCTCTACGAAGTCAAGGACGGCATCGCCGTCATCACGATCAACCGCCCGCAGCGGCGCAACGCGCTCTCGCGCCAGGTGCGCGAAGGCTTCTTTGGTGCATGGGAGCGCTTCAACGCCGACGAATCGGCCAAGGTCGCCATCGTCACCGGTGCGGGCGAGAATTTCTGCGCCGGCATGGACTTGGTCGAGGCCGCCGACACCGCGCTCAAGATCCCGCCGTCGGGCTTTTTGCCGGTGCTGGGCGACAACGTCGAAGTGCAGAAACCGACCATCGCCGCGGTGGCCGGCTATGCCTACGCCGGCGGCTTCCTGCTCGCGCAAATGTGCGACCTGTGTGTGGCCGACGAGACCGCGTTATTCGCCATCACCGAGGTCAAGGTCGGCCGTGGCGTGCCCTGGGCGACGCCTTTGATCCACATGCTGCCGCAGCGCATCGTGCTCGAACTGACCATGACCGGCGACCCGCTACCTGCCAGGCGCGCCTACGAACTGGGCCTGGTCAACCGCCTGATGCCCAAAGGCCAGGCGCTGGAAGGCGCTATTGCGCTAGCCAAGCGCCTGATCGAAAACGCACCGCTCACCGTACGCGCCTCCAAGGAGATCGTGCGCCTGTCCACCGAGATGGGCCGCAGCGCCGCGCTGCGCGCGGCGCGTCATGCGTTCGATCAGGTGTACCTGAGCGAGGATGCGCAGGAAGGTCCGCGCGCGTTTCGCGAGAAGCGGAAGCCGGTTTGGAAGGGGCGGTAGGCTAGGGCCTGGCTGAGCCGATATTCGCCAATCCGCCCGAGTCGCTAACCCTGCTCCATCGGCATCGCCGGATTGGTCGCCCACTCCTGCAAAGAAGCGTCATAGACCGCGACGTTGTCCAGGCCAAGCAAGGCCAGCGCGAAGGTGTTGCCAGTCGCTGCAATTCCGCCCCCGCAGTAGGTGATCACGCGCCCCGCGCCCGCTGTCGCGCGCTCGCCCAGCGCCTTGGCCAGTTCGCCGGCCGGCAGCATGGTCTGGTCGGCGGCCAGCATCGTCGCCGCAGGTACGCTTACGCTGCTGGGAATGCGCCCGGGACGTCCGTAGGGGCTGGTGCCCCTGCCCTCGAAGGACTCGCGCGACAAGGCGTTGACCAAAGTATTCGTCGGGTCCTTGGTGGCCGCGAGGACTTGCGCGGAGTCGACGACCATTTCCGGATGAAAGCGCGCGGTGAAGCTGCCGCGTCGCTCGGCCACGGGCGCCGGACCGGTTGCGACGGGGCGGCCCTCCTTGACCCACGTGGCGAAGCCGCCGTCCAGCACCGCGGCGCGCGTGAAGCCGAACACGCGCAGCATCCACCACACGCGGGTAGCCCAGATGTAGCTGCCGGTGCTGTAGAGCACGACGCGCGAGTCGTCGGAGACGCCCAGGGCTTCCATCGCTGCCGCAAACTGCGCAGCGCCGGGCAGGGTGAAGCGCCAGCGGCTGGACTTGTCGGAGAGGTCCTGCTGCAGTTCGATGTAGCGCGCGCCGGGAATGTGGCCACGCTCGTAGTCGGCCCGCCCGGAAATGGCCTGCAAGGCGCCATTGGCGTCAGGCTTGAGGATGGTGGTGCAGTCGAAGATGCGCAGATCCGCGTCGCCCAGGTGCGCGGCCAGCCACGCGGTGTCTGCCAATAGTTCGGGTCGCGCGTAGTCGGCGGTTTTTGATTCGCTCATTCTTGTGCTTTCTGTGGACTATTGCAGCTCAGTTGCGCGCGGCCCTCGACCTAACCGGTCGATCACAACAGGCTGCGCAGCGCCGTCTTCAGTACCTTGCCGGTCTCGTTCTTGGGCAGTGCGTCGACGAAGCGGTATTCCTTGGGACGCTTGAAGCGCGCGATGTTGGCGACGACGTGGTCGTCGAGTTCGGCGGGGGTTGGTGGTGCCTGCGGTCGGCGCACGACGAAGGCGATGACCTCCTCGCCCCATTCCGGGTGTGTCCGTCCGACCACCGACACCTCTGCCACGCCGGGGTGGGTGAGGAGCGCCTCCTCGACTTCGCGCGGGTAGATGTTCGAACCGCCGGAGATGATCAAGTCCTTGCTGCGGTCCTTGAGCGTGAGAAAGCCTGCCTCGTCGAGGGCGCCGACATCGCCGGTGTGAAGCCAGCCGTTGGCCAGTGCCTTGCTGCTTGCCTCCGGGTTCTTCCAGTAGCCCTGCATGACCACGCTGCCGCGCGCGCAGATTTCGCCGATCTCGCCGGTCGGAAGTTCGCGGTCGTCCTCGCCCGCGATCATGACCTCGACACCGGTGAAGGCGCGGCCGACTGAACCGAGCCGCTCCAGGTAGCGCGGGTGCGCGGTGTCACGATGCACCGCCTTGTCGCTCGCAGTGATGGTCATCGGCGACTCGCCCTGGCCATAGATCTGCGCAAAGCGCTGGCCGAAACGCAGAATGGCCGCCTGGATGTCGGCCACGTACATGGGCCCGCCGCCGTAGACGATGGTCTTGAGGCCTCCGGGATCGGCATCCTCGCGCGCCTCGGTCAGGCGCTTGACCATGGTCGGTGCGGCGAACATGGTGACGCTTCCATAACGCCGCCAAAGCCGGAAGATCTCGCCCGCGTCGAAGCCGCCGGACTCGGCCACCACATTGCAGGCGCCGCGCGCGACATGCGGCAGGATGTAGATGCCCGAGCCATGCGACATCGGCGCGGCATGGACGATCGCGTCCTCACGCGCGATGGCGTCCACGTCGCTGAAATAGTTGAGCGTCATGGCCAGCAGGTTCGCATGCGAGAGCATCACGCCCTTGGGCCGCCCGGTGGTACCGCTGGTGTAGAAGAGCCAGGCGAGGTCGTCGGGCGCGCGCGTCACCATCGGCAGGGGCTCGGCAGCGGCGAGACGCGCGAAGGCCGTCGTGTCGATGCCGATCACATGCCGCACTCCGGGACACATGCCGGCGGCCTCGTCGCAGGCGCCCTGGGTGTTGTCGCTTGCCAGGACTACGGGCGCGCCGCAGTTCTCGAAGATGAAGGCGAGTTCCTTGGGATGCAGCTTGGAGTGGATCGGCACCGCCACCAGCCCCGCATGCCAGGCAGAGAACAGCGCCTCCCAGTACGCTGGATGGTTTTTCATGACCAGCGCCACCCGGTCGCCCGGCGAGATTCCGAGGGCGAGCAGGCCGCCCGCGATGCGTGCGACGCGCAAGGACGCGCTGGCATAGTCGGCCACGACACGTTCACCGTGGGCCAGCGCGGGCGCATGCGGGTGCGCGCGCGCCGCGCGCGCCAGGAGGGCTGCGATGTTCATGGGTCTGGCCTAGCGGCCGCGGGCAGGCTTCCGAGGCGGGGATTTCTTCGTCGGGCGCTTGCCGGCCGCAGGTTTCTTGGCGACCTTTCTGACAGCCTTCTTCGCGGCGGGCTTGCGTGCAACAGCTTTCTTGGCTGGTGACTTGACCGCCTTTTTCGCGGCCTTGGCGGGCTTTTTCTTCGCCTTGGCGCGCGCGACCTTGGCCGCCAGCCCCAGGGGCTTGGCATCGATCAGGATCGCTGCGATGATGCAGGGCTCGTTGCCGCGCACACTCCAGGAGTGATTGGTGCCGCGCTGGATCAGGATGTCGCCGGTTTTGAGCAGGGTCTCGCCTGTCTCCATGACGGCGTGGATCTCGCCCTTCAGGACGATGATGTAGTCCACCGTCGCGGTGGTGTGCATCATCGGGTCGGCGTGACCGGCATCCTTGGCGTGGCCGGCGCCGATGGATTCAAAGCTGGTCTTGGGATCGACCGTTGAGCGCCAGGCCGAGTCCGGCGGAAACTCCACGATACGCAGGATGCTGCCGCCCTTGGGCGGCTCCAGGCGCACCGGGCGCGCCGCGTTGTCGCGGTCACCGGCGTTGGAGTCCGGTGCCTCGCGGGACTCCCACAGGTCAGTCAGCGCCAGTCCGGGAATGGTGGCCATTTCCTTGACGTTGGGCGCCATGCCATCCATGAGAAAAATCGACTTGCCTTCCTTGTTGTGGCCGGTAACGACCCGGCGGACTCTCCAGACCATGGCTCACTCCTCCTATTGGACGATTGTCGAAATCGATGTGGGAGTGTAACTTTAGCCGAACGAAAAATGGGGGGCAAAGCAATGAAGCTGGTGACGTTCCAGAACGGGCGCGGCAGGGCGCGCCCTGGCGTGTTGATCGACAACGACCGCAAGGTCCTGGACCTGGGCGCGGCGCAGCGGGCGCGCCATGGCAAGGCGGCCAAATGGTTTGCGAGCGTGCTGGCGATAGTGGAGGGCGGCGAGGAAGCCCTCGAAGCGGCGGCCAAGCTGGTGAAGTCCAAATCGCGCTCGCGCGATTGCGTGCAGGACCGCGGCCATGTGCAACTGCTGGCGCCGATCCCCGCGCCGCCGCAGATGCGCGACTTTCTGTGCTTCGAAAAGCACTTGAAACAGGGTTTCGATGCCGCACGCCGTGTGCGCGCCTCGGCGGCCCCCGATCCAGCCCGTGCCCTGGCCGAGATGGAGGCCAAGGGAGTACTGGCGATTCCGCAGACCTGGTACGAGCGGCCGATCTTCTATCACCCCAACCGGCTCAACGTGGTCGGTACCGGCGCCGACGTACAGTGGCCCACCTACTCCAAGCTCCTGGACTTCGAACTGGAGTTCGGCTGCTTCATCGGCAAGAGCGGGCACGACATCCCGCGTGAACGGGCGCGCGAGCACATCTTCGGCTACACCATCTTCAACGACATCTCGGCGCGCGACGAGCAGACCCAGGAAATGGGCGGCCAGCTGGGCCCGGGCAAGGGCAAGGACTTCGACACCGGCAACGTGCTCGGCCCCTGCGTGGTGACGGCCGACGAGATCGGCGACCCCTATCGCCTGAAGATGGAAGTGCGCGTCAACGGCGAGCGCTGGGGCGGCGGCAATTCCTCAGAGATGCACTGGAAGTTCGAGGACTGCATCGCGCACGTGTCGCGCTCGGAGACGCTTTACCCCGGCGAATTCTTCGGCTCGGGCACGGTGGGCAACGGCTGCGGGCTGGAGATGATGCGGTTCCTGAAGCCGGGGGACCTGATCGAGCTGGAGGTCGAGGGGATCGGTGTGTTAGCCAATCGAGTGGTTACCGCGGCCGGATAGGGCAAGTCCAAGGATAGAAAATGCGATCGGCTTCCAGGCAGTGTGGCTGACGCCAGGTGCAGTCATCGATCGTCGACATTGAGCCGGGATGCATCGCGATACCGACCCGGTTGCACCAATGAAAAGCCCGGGTGCTGCCCGGGCTTTTTCGGTTCTGGGAAGCGAATGCGATCAGGCGCCCTGCGGCCAGACGAACTCGGGACGCAACCCCTCATACACCGGACGCCCGTCGTTCGGCCTGGGCACGCCGGTGGCCGGATCATAGAACGCGTGATAGGTCGCCGGAAGCTTGGCAGCGTCATAACCCATCAGGTTCGGCACCACTACGCGAATGCGCTTTTGCTTGTCGTCCAGCATGATCGGAGTGCCACAGGTTTCGCACACACACAGTTCCAGCGGGCCGCCCGGATTCTTGGCGTTGAACGGCATGCGCTTCAAGCTGCCGGCGCCGGCAACAGCAAGATCGCTGTGCTTGAAAAACACCACGTGCGTGGTGGGTTGGCCGGTGACGCTCTTGCACACCGAGCAGTGACAGGTGTGATTGTCGACCGGCTCATGGTCGGAATAGGTTTCGTGATGTGCGCATCCGCCTGCGTGTTTGTGTGCCATTTTGCATCTCCCTTCGCCGTTGCGTTGTTGGTGATGACTGACAAGACCGCGCCAAGAATAGCGCAAATGGGTGGCTTGCGTCACCCGCCGCAACTAAAAGCAGCAAGCGCTACCGGCCAGGACGCACATCGACCCGATCGCGAGACAGGTTGTCGCCTGTTACTTCCGGATGGTCTGTATCGCCTTCATCCAGCGCGCCGAATCCTCGTCCAGGAACCTGCGAAACGCGTCGGTATCCATGAACGAGATCTCGCCGCCGGTGCTGGCAGTGCGCGTGCGCGTGGCCTCATCGGCAGCGGCGGCGGCCACTGCATCCGAGAGGCGCTTGACGACCTCCGGAGGGGTGCCGGTCGGTGCGTGAAAGCCGTACCAGCTGATGACAGTCACATCCGGATAGCCGCTCTCGGCCATCGTCGGCAGGTCCGGCAGTATCGGCGAACGGCGATTGCTGGTGGTGGCCAGCGCGCGGATGCGGCCACCGGTAATCGAACTCATCGCCACGTTTAAGGGCAGCACTGACATCGCCAGCTGGCCGTTGATCAGGTCGGCCAATACCGGCGGTCCGCCCTTGTAGCCGATGCTCTGGAAGTCCAGGCCGGCGGCGTGCTTGAGAAGTTCGACGGCCATGGTCTGCGGCGCCCCCGGACCGCTGTCGCCGGTGGGCAGTCCGGGTTTCGCTTTCGCCGCGGTGATGAATTCCGCCAAGGTCTTGTGCGGATGCGCGGCCGGCACCACCAGCACATTGGGTGCCTGGGTGAAACGTGCCACCGGCACGAAGTCGCGCGGGCTCCAGCGCAGCCCGGTTTCAAGCATCGGGTTGACCACCAGGAAAGTCGCGCTGGCGAGCAGGGTGTAGCCGTCCGGAGTCGAGCGCGCTGCCGCCTCGGGGCCGATGTTGGCGTTGGCCCCGGGGCGATTGTCGATCACCATCGGCTGGCCGAGCGTCTGCGCCATGTGGTTGGTGACCAGGCGCGTCATCACATCGACCGCACCGCCGACCGGATAAGGCACGATCACGCGGATGGCCTTGTTTGGATACTGCGCCAAGGCGGCGCCGACGCCAAGCGCCAGCAGCACGCCGGCGGTCATGCGAACGAGGCTCTTCATGGCGCTCTCAGAGGGCTTGCAGGGGCGCCACCAGCCGCGAACCCGGCACACGGATGCCGTCAGGCCGGCCGCTGGCGGTCAGGCCCTGGAAACGGTCGGTCATGTATTGGGGCAGCGCCGGGCCATCGTCGCAGGCCAGCCACAGGCGCAACAGATGACGGCGCTTTTCAACCTCAGGCCAGTCTTCATAGGCGGTGCGCGAATGCAGGATCGAATGGTTGCACAGCACCTGGATATCGCCGGGCCGAAACTCCATGTCGAGATGGATGCGTGGGTCGGCCGCCAGCGCGTCCAGGTAATTCATCGCCTCGATCTGCTGCGGCGTCAAGCGCGGCACCGCAGGCAGGGTCTGCGATTTGTTGATCGAAGAGCGCACGTAAGAGGCGATCATGCGGCCCTGGTGCGGGGTGAAGACATTGATCTCGGCATACGGCTTCTTGCCTTCCGGGATCTCGCCCCAGCGGGTGTAGTACAGCGGCTCCATCAGGATGCGCGCAAGGTCGGGACGGGTGCGCGCCATCTCGTTCCACAGGGTGGTCGAACTGGCGATCGACGACAGCCCGCCGGATCTGGATGCGCGCAGGCACAAAAGCGCCACCAGGTCGGAAGAGTCGGCGTGATAGTTGAGGCGCGCAGAGGTCTGGTAGCCGCGCACTTCGGGATCGGCATAGTCGAGCCCCAGGTTGGTGACATGGCCGAGCACATGGCCCTGGGCGTTTTGCGACACCGGTTCGCCCAGGTACAGGCCGAGGCCCCAGTAGGCGACTGCCGACTGGCGCAGCGTGTAGCGTTCGACCGGGATGCCGCGCAACAGCATGAAGCCGCGGCCGTGCAGGGTTTCGCGGCGCACCCGTTGCAGCAGCGGTTCGAGCGCCGGCACGGGGAAGTCCCGGCGCGTGATGTTGATGATGTCGTCGACGGCTTCGGCCTTTTTCACAGCGGCGTCGATCTGCGCGACTTCCGCCGGCGTGAACTGGTGGATCCAGTCGCTGCGCTGGCGCTGATCCGGGCCAAACCAGTACTGCTCGTTGTCGAAGTGCGGCAGGGGCGCAAGCCCGGCTGGGGCGGCGAGAGTGGCTGCTTGCATGGTGCATGTCCTCGGTTTGACGGGCGGCGGCGCGGCCGTCTTTTTTAGGTGCCGGCGCACCTTGTGCAGTGCGACCTGATCTTGACTGGACCAGCGTCAGGCAATGATAGTACGATTGCAGACGATCCCGGTAGCTGTGCGCTTCATGTTTGCGCCACCATCGCGGGGGATCGCCGGATTTGCCCAGGGAGTTTCAGCCATGTCCATCGAAATGCGTGCGGTCGATCACCCCTCGGTTTGGCGTGGCTCCGAACTGGCCGGCCGTTCCGACTGGATCGTGCGCCTCGACGCTGCGGATTGCGCCGAACTCGACGCCGCACTGTTGCAGGCCAAGGCGCGTGGCATCGGCATCCCCGCGCTGTCGAAAAAGGACTTTCCCATACCGGGTGTGGCGAGAAAGCTTGCCGGCGTTTTGCGCGATCTGGAAAACGGCCGCGGCTTCGCCTTGCTGCGCGGCCTGCCGGTCGAGCGTTACTCGAAAACCGATGCCGCACTGATCTACTGGGGCATCGGCGCCCATTTCGGACCGGCCTTTGCGCAAAACGCGCAGGGCGACATGCTGGGCCATGTGCGCGACCTGGGCGCCGACTGGCGCTCGGACATGAAGGCGCGCGGCTACCAGACGCGTTTTCGGCTGCCGTTTCACAACGACTCAACCGACGTGGTGGGCCTCCTGTGCCTGCGCCGTGCCAGGTCCGGCGGAGATTCCCTGATCGTCAGTTCGACCGCGGCGCACAACGAAATGCTCAAGCGCCGCCCCGATCTGGCGCGTGCACTCTACGAACCGTTTTGTGTCGACCGGCGCGACGAGGAATCGGAAGGACAAAAGCCCTGGTACGTCACGCCGACTTTCAACTGGTTCGCCGGCCGCATGTTCGTTCGCTACAACCGCACCTTCATCGAATCCGCGCAGCGTTTTGCCGAGGTGCCGCGCCTGACCGCGCTGCAGGTCGAGGCGCTCGACCTGATGGATGAATTGTGCAACGACCCGCAACTGCGCCTGGACATGCCGTTCGAGCCGGGCGACATGCAGTTCGTGTGCAATTACGCAATCCTGCACTCGCGCAACGATTACGAGGATTATCCCGAGCCCGACCGCAAACGCCACCTGTTGCGCCTGTGGCTGCGTACGCCAGGGTTCGCCGCGCTACCGCCGGCCTTCGCCGATCGCAACGCCGACATGCTGGCCTGGCAGAAAAGCCCGCGGGCGCCGGTGTTCGACGCCAGCGAGATCGTCGCCGAACTCGCACATTGAACCGCGGCAGGGTCGCATCGACGAAGCGCGTCACAAGGAGGATTTCATGCTTGCATCGGGCAAACGCGCGCTGCTCTGCCGGATTTTCGGATTCACACTGTTGGCGCTGGCGTCAGGCAGCGCCACGCACGCGGTGGCGCAGGGTCGCTATCCGGACCGGCCGATCCGCCTGGTGATTCCGTTCGCGCCCGGCGGCGAGACCGACATCTTCACCCGCGCCATCGCCGGCAAACTGGGCGACGTGCTGGGCCAGCAGATCGTGCCTGAAAACCGCGCCGGCGCCACCGGCATCGTCGCCAGCGAGTTTGTCGCCAAATCCAGGCCGGATGGCTACACGCTGATCTTCGGCACCGCCGCCACCCATGCGCTCAACCTGGCGGTATTCAAGACCCTGCCGTACCACCCGTTGCGTGACTTCGAGCCGATCGCGTTCGTGGGGTCCGTGCCCATCGTGCTGTTTGTGCATCCCTCGATGCCGGGAACCCTCAAGGAATTCATCGCATTGCTCAAGGCCAATCCAGGCAAATACTCGTATGGCGCGGCCGGCAGCAGCACCAGCCATCTGGGCATCGAGTTGCTAAAGGCGGGCGCTGGTGTGTCCATAGCGCACATACCCTACAAGGGCACCGGCCCGGCACTGCAGGACACGGTGAGTGGCCAGGTGCAAATCCTGCCCGGCTCGATCGGTGTCGGCTTGCCGATGGTGCAGGCAGGGCGCCTGCGCGCGGTGGCCGTGATGGCCAGGCAGCGCCTGGCCGCCGCGCCCGATGTGCCGACCTTTGCCGAGTCCGGCATGGCCGATTTCGAGGTCGGCACCTGGAATGTGGTGATGGCACCGCTCGGTACGCCCAAGCCGATCGTCGATCGGGTGAATGCCGCTCTCAACGAAACCCTGCGCGACCCCGGCATCCGCGAACGTCTGATCAAGCTGGGCATCACACCGGTGGACGATTCGACGCCAGCCTCCACCGCCGAGACCGTGACGCGCGAGATTGCCAAGTGGGCCCGCGCGTTCGAGCTGGCGGGCGGCAAGCCCGAATAGGGATGCCGCGCCTGTCCTGATTCGGCCGCCTGCGACTTCGCAGGTGGCGATGGTTAGGTGACAGTCCCTGTTCCGTTTCTTCCTGGTTGTAATACCCGGTTCAGGAAGCGCAGCACGGGCCGCTCGACGTACAAGTAGACAAGCGCTCCGGCGCACGTTGAGAGGACGATTGCCAGCACCATGAACGCGGCGGCTTCGAACGGCATGTCACTGCGGAACGGAAGGCGCACCCACACCTGCTTGAGGGCGCCGATGGTGAATACATGCGTCAGATAGATCGAATAAGACGCATCGCCAAGAAACTCCAGCAACCGGCTTTGCACGCGCAATTCGCGTTCCAGAGCAACAGCGCCCAGCACGACCATGCTCGTGCCGACAAGCGCCCCCCAGCCGAACAGCAGTGGTTCGAACAGGAGCGCCAGCCAGCCCGCCAGCAGTAGTGCCAGCGCGACGCCCTTGCCGGGTACGGCGCTGCTTCCATTGATCCAGACGCCGATCCACACGCCAGCGAGGAATTCCAGCAGCAGGGGCGAGGTGTAGACCCGGCCCATCGCGCCTGCCGGCGCAAGTATCTTGCCGGCGATCACCAGGCCGAAGAAAAGGACGGTGAATATGGCGAGCCTGAAAGTCCGGTTCCCCGGGAGGAAAAATATCAGCCCGAATGAAAGGTAGAAAAAAAACTCGTAGTTGAGCGTCCACCCGGGCGGCAGCAACGGCGTGATTTCATCGGGCCTGCTGGGAGTGAAACTCGGAATGAAGGCGAGCGACTTGATGAAGTGCCAGAGGTCAAAGATCGTCTGCTTGAACAATTGCGGGGCCAGTAGCACCAGCGCGGCCATCAGGAGCGTCAGCATCCAGTACAGGGGAACGATGCGGATGATCCGGCGCAACAGATAGCGCCTGAACGATGTTTCGTTACGCGTTACCCAGAAAATGACGAATCCGCTGATCACGAAAAAAAGGTCGATGCCCAGGCCGCCGAACACGCTGCCGATCCAGTCGGGGTGATGCAAAAACTGCGAGTGCTGGAGCAGCACCATCAGCGCAGCGATGGCACGCAGGTGCTGCAGGTGGCTGATGCGTTCGGTAAGTGGCGGTGACACTGCACTGGGCCGCTGGCTGATTGTCATTGTCGATGCGTGCGATGGAAGCCGGCGATTGTCAGCGGCCGGAGGAGTTGCGAGTGCCGCCTCAGGCCGGCAGCGTCGGGATTGAATTATCACTTGATCGACATCCACGTATTTGCGGGACGTGCCGAAGGATGGACCCGATCGCAAAATTGGTCGCGCCAGCAGCGGGTTCGGACACACGCGCGGCACCGCTAGAGGGGGCCAACAGCGCATCGTCAACGCAATAGTTCGGGTTAGACTGATCGCTCAATCGGCGTGACAGGTGTTTTCGAATGCGAGTCGCAGCGTCCGGTTGCAGTTGCGGGAAGCAAAAGGGAACGTGGATGAATCGGCGCGATGTCGTGCTTGCATTGGTTTCGTTGTGTGCAGCACCGCAGCCAGGGACTGCCCAAACCGCGCGCCAGGTGCGGCGCATCGGATTTCTTATCCGCGCAAACGCCGCGGTCACCGCGGCATGGCTCGCCGCTTTTCGCGCCGGCCTGCTCGAGCTGAATTGGGTCGAAGGGCGCGACTACATCATCGATGCCCGCTACGCCGAAGGCGTCGCGCAGGCCATGCCGCGTCTCGCCGCCGAGATGGTGGCGCTGCGGCCCGATTTGTTGGTGACCACTGGAGACGATGTCGTTCGCGTGCTTGCGCAAGCGACCAAGACCATACCGATTGTTTTTGCCATCGGCGAAGACCCGGTCGGGAGTGGGAGTGCGGCGAGCCTGCGGCGGCCCGGCGGCAACGCGACCGGGCTGACCGGACTTGCAACTGAACTTTCAGCCAAGCGACTGCAACTGCTCAAGTTTGCTTTTCCACGTGTTGCGCATGTCGCCCTGTTGTTTGAACCGGACGCGGCGGGCAGTGCGTCACAGGCGCAGGAGATCATTGGAGCGGCGAAGGTTCTGGGCATGCGCGTCACCCCGTTCGAGTTGAGGCAGCCCACGGATTTCGAGCCCGCCATCAAGCGTGGCGTCGCAGACGGCGCACAGGCATACCTGGTTGCTCAGGGCGGCACCGCGAACAGCCGGCGCCAGGAAATCATCGATCGCCTCATCGGCTTGAAGGTGCCGGCCATGCTTCCAAATGGCCAGTGGGTGGAAGCCGGCGGGCTGATGTCGTATTCGGCTTCGTTCACGGACAACTTCCGGCGCGCCGCTGCCTACGCCGACAAGATCCTCAAGGGCGCGAAACCGGGTGACCTGCCGATTGAACAGCCGACCAAATTCGAACTTGTCGTGAACATGAAGACCGCGAAAGCTATCGGCGTCACACTCCCGGAGGCTTTCATGGTTCGGGTGGATCGTGTGATCGAGTGAATTGCCTGATCCGGTAACGATTCGGTGACTTGACCGCAACCAAACCAGAATGCCGCAATTGACGGACCTCGATCAGCTGCCCGCCGGTTGCTACGCGTTGGGCGGTGTCACCTCGGCGCGCGCCTACCGAATAAGCCACTTTTGCCATTCCTTGCTGGTGCCGGCCAGCCGCGAGGTCTTCAAGGCCGACCCGCAAGCCGCTATGCGCAAAGCAGGTCTTTCGGACGAAGAAATCGCGATGGTCAACGCAGGCGACTGGCTCGCGCTGGTGCGCCATGGCGTCAGCCCCTACCTGCTGTTTCGCCTGTCCGGTGCGCTGGGCAGCGGTCTGGCCGCGACCGGAGCGCAAATGCGCGGGCAGACGCTGGAGGAGTTCATGCAAACCCGCAAGATCACTGGCGCACGCTGATGGCAACGATCATCGGTGGCCTGGGCTCGCCGCACGCCCCTTCGATCGGCGCTGCGATCGATCGGGGAGCGACGCAGGAACCCGACTGGAAGCCGCTCTTCGACGGCTACATACCCATGCGCCGGTGGCTTGCCGAAAAGCGGCCCGACGTGTTGATCATGATCTACAACGATCACTTCACGTCGCTGTTCCTGGACAACCTGCCGACCTTCGCACTGAGCGTGGCGCCTCTGCACCGCATCGCGGATGAAGGCTGGGGACCGCGCCCGCTGCCGCCGGTGCCGGGCCATCCGGAACTGGCCTGGCATCTCGCCAATTCACTGGTGGCCGACGAGTTCGACATGGCCTTAAGCCAGGATCTGCCGCTCGACCATGGCTGCCTGACCCCGCTGTCCGCGCTGTGGGACTGGAGCGACGGCTGGCCAGGCCGGGTGATACCGATACAGATCAACGTGCTGCAGTTTCCGCTGCCGACAGCGCGCCGCTGTTATCGCCTCGGTCAGGCGATCCGCCGGGCCGTGTTGTCATACCCTGATGATTGCAAGGTCGCCATTGTCGGTACCGGCGGCCTCTCGCACCAGCTGGGCGGCGAGCGGTTCGGCTTCATCAACCCGGCCTGGGATGAGGAATTCCTCGACCGCCTTGAAAGCGATCCGGAATCCTTGGCCGCCTTGAGTCATCGTGAATTGATCGAGCGTGGCGGCACCGAGGGCGTCGAGGAAATCATGTGGCTGTGCATGCGCGGCGCGCTTGCGCCCAGGGTGCGTCGCCTGCATCGCAACTACTATCATGCGACGCTCACCGGTTATGGCCAGCTGGTGCTCGAGGACATGATCGACGCGGCCTAGCTGCCAGGACTTGCAACGACCCGGTTGCGCAACAGGCCCAGGCCCGTGATTTCGAGCTCCACCGTGTCGCCGATCGAAAGAAAGCGGCCATGCTCAAGGCCGCAGCCGCTGCCGACCGTGCCCGATCCCATGAATTCACCCGGGTAGACGGTCTCGTCGCGGGACACGTGGGCCAGAATGTCCTCGAACTTGTGGTGCATCTCGCCCGAGGAGCCGCGCGACCACTCGACGCCGTTGACGCGCGCAACCATGGTGAGCGCATAGGGGTCAGGGATCTCGTCGGCGGTGACAAGCCAGGGCCCGAGTACGTTGGCGGTGTCGAAATCCTTGCCCTTGGTCGGGCCCAACTGGCCCTGCATTTCGCGCATCTGCTGGTCGCGCGCCGAGAAGTCGTTGAAGATGCAGTAGCCAAAGATGTGCGAGCGCGCTTCTTCGCGGCGGATGTTCTTGCCGCGCTTGCCCAGCACGATGCCGAACTCGAGCTCGTAGTCGAGCATCTTGCAGTACGAGGGGCAGATGACTTCGGTCTCATGCCCGACGACCGCAAAGCGGTTGCACTTGTAATAGACCGGCTCCTCGTACCAGACCTTGGGTACGTCGACCTTGGCCGGGTCGGTCGGATAGCCAGTGATGCCAAAGAGGTGGCGCTGGGTGCGCGCCTGGCGCAGGTGCTTTTCGAAACACAAGAAGTCGCGCATCTGGCGCGGCTCGGGCAGGGGCGCGGCCAGGCGCACCTGGCCCAGGGCGTGGGTCACGGCGGGGTTGGCCGCCAGCGCGCGCGCTGCGGCAAGGCCTGTCTCGCCCGCATCGATCAGGGCCAGCATGTCACGCGCCCAGGGCGCGCCGGAGGCGGTGAAATCGGCGATGCGATCAAGGCTGCCGATGACCGCACCGATGCGCCGATCGCCGGGTGCCAGGTCGAAGGTAACGAGTTTCATGGTCGCGACTCCCCGGTCAGTGGCGGTGCTTGGCGCAATACTCGCAGTGCATGCCCTTGGCGACCAATTCGTGGTGATAGCGCGACATCAGGCCGAACATGCGCGGCACGTCGGGGCGCTCGTCGCTCTTCTTGTATTCGCGCCAGACCGCGTTGACGTTGATGAAGATGCGCTCGATGTCGGTCCAGTCGCGAAAGGCATCCCAGGCGATGTCGCGCGCGGCCTCCTCGTCGTTCATGCCGGCCGCGAAGCGTTTCAGCGACTCGGTCTCGGTGAATTCCAGGTAGTGCTTCAGGGCACGCACGGCGGACTTGTCGGTGATCGGTCCGTGGCCGGGAACGATGACGTCCACGTCCCAGGAAAGCATCAGGTCACAGGCACGGATCCAGTTCGATATGGGGCCCGCCCACACCGCCGGGTGCCCGCCGTTGAAGAGGATGTCGCCGGTGAAGACGACGCGATCCTCGGGCACGTGCACAAGGATGTCGCCGCGTGTGTGCGCGGGGCCGACACCCACCAGGCGCACCTGCTTGGCGCCGACCTTGACCGTCATCTCGCCTTCGAAGGTGTCGGTTGGCGCCGTGTAGACAATGCCGGAAAAATCGAAGCGCGAACCCATCGACTCGTGCAGGAAGTCGCCGGCGTCGCCCAGGGCGCGCCAGTTGTCCATCATGTGGCGCAGTTCCTCGGGTGGTCGCTCGAGCATCTCCTGGGCGCAGGCTTTGCTGGTGATGATGCGGCTGCCGGCGAGCAACTGGTTGCCGAAGGTGTGGTCGCCGTTGGAGTGGGTGTTGACCAGCGTGCCGATGGTGGCGCCGGCAGGCACGGCGCGCTTGATGCCGTCGAGCATTTCGCGGGTGAGCTTCAGGTCGAAGAGCGTGTCGACCATGAGCGACTGACCGGCATCGGTAATGAGCCCGGAGTTGCTGTAGCCCCAGGTGCCATCGGGAAGGAGCCATGCATGCAGGCCGTTGCCGAGGTCGTGCAGGCCTTTGGTGTATTGCCAGGATTTCATGTTCTGACTCCAGGATGTCGAGAAGGATTTGGGTGGGTCGTGTCAGCAGCAGACGAGGTCGGCAGGCGCGCCTTCTGGCTGCACGTCGAGCAGGCGTTGTTGTAGAGCGCGAGCATGGGCCTTACCCGGGTATCGCCGCGGCGCCCTGCACGACCGTGCGGCGCACCACGCGCGGTTCGGTGGCGGTGTCGTATTCGGTCGCGCGGTGCATGGTCGCGCCGTTGTCCCACATGACGAGGTCCCCGGGCTGCCAGACATGCTCGACGACAAAGCGTGGCTCGGCGCAGTGCGCCATGATGCGCTCGATGAGACCGCGGCCCTCGACCTCCCCCATGCCGACGATCTGCTGGCCGTGGCTGCCCAGGTACATCGCGCGGCGCCCGGTGGGGGTGTGCATGCGCACCAGGGGTTGCTCGATCGGCGGACGCTTGGCTTTCTGCGCGGGCGTCATGCCCGGGTAGCCGGCCTTGCGCCGCGAGATATCGAGGTCGTGCACCACGCGAAGTTGCGCGAAGCGCTCGCGCTCGGCAGTGCCCAAGGCCTCGTAGGCGCCGATCATGTCGGCAAACAGCGTGTGCCCCCCCTGGCGCGGAACGGCCTCCGCATAGAGCAGAGTGGCCAGTGCCGGCATGGCCTGCCATGAGGCATCGGTGTGCCAGAAAAGCGTGCCGCGGTCCGGATGCACCGCGTTGGGCCGTCCGTCCGGGCCGATGTTGGACAGCTCGAAGATCTCCGGATACTCGGCCTTGTGGTACTCGTCGAGGACGTGGATTTCAAGTTCGCCGAAAATGCGCGAGAACGCGATGTGCGCCGCCGGCGGCAGATTCTGGTCGCGAAAGACGAGCAGGCGGTGACGGCCGAAGGCCTCGCGCAGGGACGCGCGGGTTGCCGCGTCGAGCGGTGCTCCGATGTCCACACCGGCGACCTGCGCGCCGAAATCACCCTTGAGCAGGGTCAGCGAAAAGCCCGGTACGAGGACGGCGGCCACGCGGCGCGCTCCCCGACCGCTACAGCTTGAAGATGCGCTGCGCGTTGTAGCCGCGCACGCGCTCCCGCACGCCGCTCGGCAGGGCGTCGACCTGGGCCAAGGTGTTGTAGACGTCACCGATGGTGTGCGGGTAGTCCGAGCCGTACAGCACGTTCATGCTGCCGACCTGGCGCACGCACATTTCGAGCACGTCCTGGCGAAACACCACCGAGTCGACATAGATACGCCGCAGGTAGTCCGAGGGCTCGAGCTCGATCTTTTCCTTGCACGCCGGGATGTTGTGAAAGCATTGGTCCAGCCGGCCGATGAGAAACGGAATCGCGCCACCACCGTGCGAGGCGATGATCTTGAGATTGGGATAGCGGTCCAGGAAGCCGTCGTAGATCAGGCGCGCGACTGCGAGCGATGTGTCGAAGGTGAAGCCGATCGACGCGGTGAGCTGAAAGCGCACCATGTCCATGTCGGCCACGCCAGGCGGCGCGGTCGGGTGGATCAGCACCGGCAGGGCGAGGTCGTCGATGGCCTGCCACACCGGGGCGAATTGCGGGTCCGTCAGGTGGCGGCCATCGATATTGGCCAGCACCATGACGCCTACCGCACCCATGCCGTGCGCGCGCTTGAGTTCGGCAACCGCCCGCACCGGATACTGCCAGGGCAGGGTCGCAAACCAGTGGATGCGTCCGGCGTAGCGGGTCTGCGCGTCGCGGAAGGTGTCGTTCATCATCGCCGCGGTGCGCGCGCTGATCTCCTCGCCGCCCCAGAACACGTTCGGGCAGGTCA
>JBJXGS010000273.1:0-4443 GCA_046160545.1 Burkholderiales bacterium | reverse complement strand
GCAAAGGCGCGCGTACCCAAGCTGCCGCCGAGATCAGCGGTACGCGTGGCCGGGTCGGCGAGCACGCCATCGACCGCGCTGCCGATGGCATGCGCCGCCGCCTGCAATGCGGCGTTGTCGCGGCGCTCTCCCAGCCATGCGAGCAACATCGCCGCCGACAGGATCAGTGAGGTCGGATTGGCGCGGTCCTGCCCGGCGATATCGGGCGCCGAACCGTGCTGTGCCTGCGCCGCGCACATGGTTTCGCCTGCATTGATCGAGCCTGCCAGCCCGAGGCTGCCGGACAGCTCGGAGGCGAGGTCGGACAGGATGTCGGCATAGAAGTTGGTGGCCAGCACGACATCGAACCGGCCCGGTTCGCGGACCAGGCGGGCGGCCATGGCGTCGATGATGATCTCGTCGTA
Organism: Burkholderiales bacterium; assembly: GCA_046160545.1. Classification (GTDB taxonomy): domain Bacteria; phylum Pseudomonadota; class Gammaproteobacteria; order Burkholderiales; family JAEUOS01; genus JAEUOS01. The sequence continues at coordinate 4,039 of JBJXGS010000273.1, read as the reverse complement.
GCGCACCTCTGGAAACTGCGCCGCCATCTTGCGCGATTCGCGCAGGAACAGTCCGTCGGTCAAGATGAAATTATTGGCCTTGTGCACCGCCGTCACCATGCGTCTGCGCTTCATGGCCAGTTCGAACGCACGCCGCGAAATGCGTTCGCAGGCGTGTGCGGTGATCTTTCGCAGTGACATGGCGACATCCGCGGTGGGCATGAATTCACCGGAGCCTGCGAACATGTTGCGATCGGGATAAAACCCTTCAGTGCACTCGCGCATGATCACCAGATCCATCGCCTCGCGCGTGTGGCCGATGCCGGGCCGGCTCCTTGCCGGGCGCACATTGGCATACAGGTCGAGCTTGACGCGGAACGCCGCCGATACATTGACGCCGCCACGATCACGCGCCGGATAGTCCAGATGCGAGATCGGCCCGAGCAGAATGCCATCCACCGCACGCGCGCGTTCGAGCACCGCATCGGGCAGGGTCGTGCCGGTCGCGTTGTAGGCTGCAAATCCGATGTCGGCACGTTCGAAAGCGAGTTGCAGAGCGAAGCGGCGGTCGGCAGCTTCAAGCACCGCCAGGGTGGCTGCAGTGATCTCGGGGCCGATGCCGTCGCCCTCCAGTACAAGAATGCGGGTCACTTCATTCCCCGCGTATGCCGGCGTTCTTGATGATGGTGGCGTAGCGCGCATGCTCGGCGCGCACGAAGCGATCGAATTCTTCCGGCGCCATGCCGCCGGCGGTGGCGCCCAATTGCCGCAGGCGCTCGACCACGTCCGGCATTTTCTGGATCGTCACGATCTCGGCATGCACTCGCGCTACAACTTCGCGCGGCGTGCCGGCAGGGGCATGCAACGAGTACCAGGAATCGACCGAGTAACCCGGCAGACCCGCTTCGGCAACCGTGGGCAGATCGGGAAAATCGGCAAGACGGGTGGGCGCCGCCAGTGCCAGTGCTTTTAGTCGCCCACCCCTCACATGGGGCATGGCAGAGGCCGCAGTATCGAACATCACGTGCACCTGGCCACCGATCAGGTCGGTCAGTGCCGGCCCGCCACCCTTGTAGGGCACATGCAGTATGTCGATGCCGCTCGTGAGCTTGAACACCTCACCGGCAATGTGCGGTGTTGAGCCCGCGCCACCCGAAGCGTAAGCGTACTTGCCGGGATTGGCCTTCAGCAAGGCGATCAGTTCCGCCAATGTATTTGCAGGAAGGTTGCGATTGGCAACGACCACGGTAGGCGCGACCGCCAAGGTGGTAATGGCTACAAAGTCGCGTATGGGATCGACCGCGAGTTTTGGGTACAAATGCGAAATTAACGCATGCGTTACAACGCTGCTCAGGAACAGCGTGTAGCCATCCCCCGGCGCTTTCGCGGCCAGTTCGGTGCCGATCACGGTCGCGGCACCGGGCCTGTTTTCGATCACTACCGGCTGCGCCAGACGGTCCGCCAGCTTCTGACCGAACAGGCGCGCCAGGTTGTCGTTTCCGCCCCCGGGGGGATAGGGCACGATGAGCTTCAGGCTACGATTAGGATACGTTTGCGCGAGCACGAGACCGGGCAACAGGGCCAAAATGAGACAGGCTAGCCAGCGCACCTTCATGGAATATCTCCTTAGTAACGTATGCGTTAGTGACTTTTATGCTAGCATAAGATTAAGGAAATATAGTCGTTCATGATTGAAAAAAATACCTTAGACACATCTGGCCCAGACTCGGGCGCCACAAGTCGCCAGGCCGACGTCGCCTACGCCCGCATCAAGGCGGCGGTGATTCGAGGTGAATTCGCGCCCGGCCACAAAGCGCTCGAGCAGGAACTGGCCTTGCGTTTCGGCATGAGCCGCACGCCCATCCGCGAAGCCCTGGTGCGCCTGGCCCAGGAGCGCTATATCGAGCTGGTGCCACGCCGCGGTATGCGCGTCTCCGAACTGTCGGCGCGCGACATTCGTGAGATCAACGAAGTGCTGGGCGGCCTGGAAGCTCAAGCGGCCGAGCGCCTGGCTTCGCGCAAGCTGACGCCGGAAGAACTCGCGCAGCTCGACGCCGCCATTGCGGCGATGGACCGCGCCCTCGAAAGCGAAGACCTCACCGCCTGGTCGGAAGCCGACTATCACTTCCACCGCCTGCTGGTGGAGATGTGCGGCAACCGCACCCTGATCGGCATCGCCACCCAGCTGCTCGAAAAGGCGCATCGCTTTCGCATGATCTCGACACCACAGCGCAGCCGGCCGGTGTATTCCAACGTCAATCACGCGGCCGTGGTCGAGGCGATCCGCCGCGGCGACCCACAGACCGCAGTAGAGATCCACCGCTCGCACAAGCGCCGCTGGTCACGTGAACTCAACGAAGTGCTGGACCGACTGGGGATCGATGAATGAATGCGCCGCGCATCGCCCTGATTCACGCCGTCACCGTCGCCATGGATCCGGTACAGGCCGCCTTCGCGCGCGACTGGCCGCAAGCCACCCTGATCAACCTTCTGGACGACTCACTCTCGCAGGACCGCGAACGCGCTGGCGACTTGAGCGCGGCCATCACCGCACGCATCGAGGCTCTCGCCGACTACGCACTCGCTGCGGAAGCCTCCGCGATTCTCTACACCTGTTCGGCCTTTGGCGCGGCGATCGAGCGGGTGCAGGCGCGACTGTCCATTCCGGTGCTGAAACCCAATGAGGCCATGTTCGACGCGGCCCTGGCCAGCGGTGCGCGCGTCGGCATGCTCGCCACCTTCGCGCCCAGCGTTGCATCGATGGAGTCCGAGTTCTGCGCTGCCGCAGACGCCCGCGGCAGCAAGGCCAGCATCCGCAGCGTAGTGGTGCCCGAGGCGATGCGTCATCTGAAAGCCGGCGACGGGTCGATGCACGATCACCTGCTAGCCGAAGCGGCACCACGGCTGCAGGATTGCGACGCGGTGCTGCTGGCGCATTTCTCCACAGCGCGGGCGCGCGACGCCGTCAGCGCCCGCCTGCGCTGCCCGGTGCTTACCAGCCCCGACAGCGCGGTATCCAAACTGCGGCGCGCGATGGGCCTGGGCGCGGCGGGCTGACTCTCTCGGCCTTGATCCCGCCCGTGCGGATCACATCTTCCCCTTTGTCTGATTCCGCGCGTCTGGTCAGGTCTCGAGGATGAACTTGCCGAAGTGGCGGTTCTCGCGCATGGCGGCGTGCACACGGTCGGCTTCGGCCAATGCAAACACCTTCTCGACCGGCATCGCGAACGCGCCGCTCGCCGCCGCTGCGCCCAAATCGTCCCACGCCGCTTTGATCACGGCGGCGAACTCGGCCAGGTCGCGGGTACGGAAGGTCACGCCGATCAAGGCGATGCGCTTGCGCGCCAGTTCGTTCAGGTCGAGCGGCCCGGAAACCCCGCCCATGCGGCCGATCTGGATCCAGCGCGCGCCCAGCGCGGCCATCGCCATATGGTCGTTGATGGCCTTGGCACCGACCATGTCGACGATCACGTCGGCGCCGCGGCCACCGGTGGCGCGCATGACCGCATCGGCGGCATCGCCCTGAGCGTGGTCGATGCCGTGGGTGAGGCCGTATTGCGCCAGGCGCGCAAGCTTCGCTGCGCTCGCCGTCCCCGCCACCACGCCGGCGCCCTTGGCGCGCGCGATTTGCGTGGCCGCGATGCCAACGCCGCTGGAGGCCGCCTGGATGAACACCGCCTCACCCTTTGCCAGGCGGCCATTGCCCACCAGCGCGTCATGCGCGGTGAATAGCGCCACCGGCAGCGCGGCCGCCGCCGCCCACCCCAGGCCGTCTGGTACACGCACCGCCAGGCGGTGATCGATGAGCACCTGCTCCGCGTAGGCGCCGGCGGGCATGCCCATGATTCGATCGCCGATCGCGTAACCCTTGACGTCCACGCCCATGCCGATCACCTCCCCGGCCGCTTCCAGTCCGGCGATCGGATGCGGCGGCTTGGTCGGAATGCGCGCGTAGTGGCCGGCATTGAGTCCCAGGTCCGCGCGATTGATGCCGACCGCACGCACCTTCAGCAGCAGATCGTGCGGCCCCGGCGCGCGGGCGGCGACCGCGCGCCCCCCC
>JBJXGS010000272.1:0-3290 GCA_046160545.1 Burkholderiales bacterium | reverse complement strand
CGATGGCATCGACGTGCATTTCCTGCACGGGCCCGGGCGCGGCCCGCGTCCGCGCCCGCTGCTGCTCTCGCATGGCTGGCCGGGGTCGATCCTCGAATTCATGAAGGTCATCCCGCTGCTCACCGACCCAGGGGCGCACGGCGGCGACCCCGCCGACGCGTTCACCGTGGTGGTGCCCGCGCTGCCGGGATACACGCTCTCGTTCGCGGAGAACCAGGCGCGCAAATCGCTGCCCGAGATCGGCGCCATGTTCGACACCCTGATGGACCGCCTGGGCTATGCGCGCTACGGCGCGCAGGGCGGCGACTGGGGGGCCTTCGTCACCGCCTGGCTGGGCGCAGCGCGGCCGCAGCGCGTGGCCGGCATTCATCTGAACATGATGCCGCTGCGCCGTGACGCGGCGCTGTTCTCCAACCCGAGCGCGGCCGAGAAGGCCTATATGGCCGAGCTGGACCAATTCCTCAAGGAAGAGACCGGATACCAGGCCATCCAGGGTACGCGCCCGCAGACCCTGGCCTTCGGATTATCTGACTCGCCGGTCGGACTGGCGGCCTGGATCACCGAAAAGTACCGCGCCTGGACCGACTGCGATGGCGACCCGCGCAATTCCCTCACCATGGACGAGATGCTCGGCAACATCTCTCTCTACTGGTTCACCAACTGCATCGGCGCGTCGTTCTGGCCCTACTACGCGCGCCTGCACGGCCGCTGGCCGATCGACGGGCGCATCGAGGTGCCGACCGGCTACTGCGCGTTCCCGCGCGAGATCCTGCGTCCACCGCGCGAGTCGGCCGAGCGGGTCTTCAACATCCAGCGCTGGACCGTGATGGAGCGCGGCGGGCACTTCGCCGCGCTGGAGAAGCCGCGCGAACTGGTCGACGAAGTGCGGGCGTTCTTCAGAAGCGTCAGCTGGTAGCCGGCGACCGGCTGGCATTCGGGTACACCGGGCTTGTGCCCGGCAACCCGTGGCGCTACACCACCTGCAGCGCCGGCAGGCACCTGCACGAGATGTTTCTCAAGACCTAAGGCAAGGCTTGATCGCTGCGGTCCGTACTCACCTCGGACCGCTTAGGCCTTGAGCGCCGCGGCCAGCTCCGCAAAATCGTCGACAACGATGTCGCAGGCCGGATTCGCCCTCGGGTCAGGCGGACCGCCCGGGCCCCACTCGTCGGGCCGGCGCACGAAGGCGGTTTTGTAGCCGCAGGCGCGCGCGGCGTCCAGGTCGAAGTTGTGGCAGGCGACCATGAGGATGTTCTGCGGCGGCAACTGCAGCCACTTGGCCGCGGTGGCGTAGGCCTCGGGACGCGTCTTGTAGTGCCCGATCATCTCGCAGGAGATGATCGCGTCCCAGATGAAGTTGTTGCGGCGCGAGACGTCGATCACCAAGGACGTGGTGAGAAGCGTGAAGGACGCGACCACGTACTTGCGCCTGAGGCGCGCGAGTGCCTCGGCAAAGTCCGGCCAAGCGTCGAGCGAGTGCCAGGTGCGCCAGACGGCATCGCGGTCGGCGGCGCTGATCGCGTCGAGCCGGAAATGCTCGAGCACATGGTCGAGCTCGCGGCGGTGCACATCGTCGAAGTTGAACGCCGGATGCACCTGCCCGACGATGGCCTTGAGCGAGCGACGCCGGTATTCGTTGGTCACCTCGTGCCAGTCTGCGGTCAGGCCATGCGCGGCGCCGGCGCGCGCGAGCGCACCACAGATGCCGCCGTGCCAGTCGAGGATGGTGCCGCCGGTGTCGAAGGTAAGGGCCTGGATGTTCATGTGCGGGACTCGGTGAAAGGACAGTGCAAGGACTGTTGTACGATTTCCCTGGCGGATGCATCGCGCATAGCGTGCCGCGGTCGAATCGTGCCACGGGTCTGCGCGACGGCGCAGTCTATAGCGACTTTGCCGTACGCGGGCCTCAGATGCACGACAAGGAGTGGAATTGAAGAAAGTCCTGAACGTGGGAGGCAATAGCAAGGCCATTGCGCTGCCCCCAGAGTACTCCGGGTTCGAGCATTTGCTGCTCGATATCGACCCGCGCGGGTCGCCCGACATCGTGTGTGATGCGCGTCAGCTCACGACCCTTGGCATCGGACAGTTTGACGCGGTCTATTGCTCACACAACCTTGAGCACTACTATCGGCACGATGTACGGAAGGTTCTAGGCGGCTTCCTGCATGTCCTCAAGGACGGCGGATTCGCGGATATCCGGGTGCCGGATATCCATGCCGTCATGCAAGCGACCATTGAACAGGGCCTTGATATTGACGATGTGCTGTACCAGTCACCGGCCGGGCCGATCTTGGTTCTGGATGTGCTGTACGGGTACAGCGTCGAAATCGAGCGCAGTGGCCAGGAGTTCTTTGCCCACAAGACGGGGTTTACACAGAAATCGCTCACGAACGCGCTACAGGGCGCGGGCTTTTCGAAAATATTCTCTCTGGCGGGCAATCTCGAGATCAGGGCCATCGCATTCAAGGGAGAGGTTGATCCGGCAACACGTATGCTCTTCAACCTTCCTCAAGAAGAGTAGCGACCGCCTCGCGTCAGGCCGGGGCCGGCCCTAAAGCCCGAGGATGCGGCCGATTTCGGTCAAGTAGACGCCTTCGCGCACGACCTCGCCGCGCACCGCCTGCGCCGCCTCGCGGACCGCGTGCAAGCCGTCGGCCACCCAGTGATGACGCGGGCGCGGCGATTCGATGAGGCTTTTGAGCGTCAGCACTTCCTCGCGCAGGTCGGCGATGCCCGGTTCGTCCGGGCTGGCACGAGCGAGTTCGGTTTCCAGGTCGGCTACCAGTCGCTGCACCCGCCCCAGGTCCAATTGCCCGCCGGTCGCCCCGGGTCCGCCTTGTTCCGCTGTCATCTTGCCGTCTCCCAGGTCGAAAAAGCGTCGCTGCGAATCGCCGGGTGCCGGTCGGTGCGCCCCCGGCACCGGCGGGCACCTGCCGCGAGCAGAACCGGCCTGCCGACTTCGAAAGTCCTGACAACGACATCATGCGCGCGTCGCGGTCAGCGCGCTTGACCGGCGTCAAGCAACTTACACCTCTTCTGGGCCGTAGACCCGCCGCGCGCGCCACACACGCAGGGACGCGATTCGACCTGGTCTAACATGCATGTGTCGGCCCGGCAGTGCCCGGCGCCGCTCGACCCCGAGGGAGTCACCCCATGTCGTCAATATCCAGCGCAGCCCTTTATGCCGGTGAACGCATCGCCACCGGCCCCAAGGGCGAGGTCGCCAACGCCGCGCTGATCGCGCATACCCGGCACCTGGAAAAGCGCCTGTACAGGTCCGGCCCCTCGAT
>JBJXGS010000271.1:0-31820 GCA_046160545.1 Burkholderiales bacterium | reverse complement strand
TGCCAGGTGACCCACAGGGTCAGGCCGATCGAGGCCAGGGCCATGAACAGGAACGCCGCGCCGATGACGACGAGCTTGGTAGCCAGGGCGGGCGGGCTGCGCATGGGGCAAGTTTACCGATCGGTGGCTCGATTGACGTTCGCCCGCGACGGCCGCGGTGCACGCAAGGTGCCGAGCACCATAGAATCGGCAGCAAACTCCCCAGGGGGCACCCCCGTCCGAGGACCCGCCTGCGGCGTGCGGACCCGCGCGACAACATGGAAGAGTAAACCGATGACCGTCATCACCTCTCAGGACCCTGCATCCACTCTGGCCGACCTGGTCGAGCGCCGCTTCGGGCTACCTGCCAAAGCCGGACGCGCCCGCGCGGCAACAGGCACACTGGCCGGCATGCTCGCGCGGCGCGTGTGTCGGCGCTTTCAAGCCGTACCGATCGCCCCCGAAACGATGGAACTGGTCTTTGCGGCCGCATTCTCCGCGCCTTCCAAGTCGGACCTGCAGCAAGCCAGCGTCGTGCGTCTGCGCGACCCGGCGCGACGCACGCGCGTCGAGGCGCTGATGCCCTCGATGCCATGGATCGCACAGGCCGCCGAACTGCTGGTCTTCTGCGGCGACAACCGGCGCATGCGCCGCATCGCCGAGCTGCGCGGCAAGCCCTTCCCCAACGACACGCTGGACATGTTCATGAACGCCGCCGTCGACGCGGGTCTGGTCATGCAGGCCTGCATCACCGCGGCCGAGGCCGAAGGTCTGGGCTGCTGTCCCTTGAGCCTGATCCGCAACCAGGTCGAGGACCTGGGCCGTCTGCTGGCGCTTCCGGACGGCGTGTTCCCGGTCGCCGGTCTCGCGCTGGGACATCCCGAGTCGCCGGGCAAGCTGTCGCTGCGCCTGCCCTTGAGCGCCCTGGTGCATGAAGACACCTACGACGCGGCGGGCTTCGAGGCCGAACTCGCCGCCTACGACACCCGCCGTGCCGCGCTCGAACCCACCCCGCCGGGCAAGCAGCGCTACGCCGAGCGCTGGGGCACGGTGGCCGAATACACCTGGTCGGAAGACAAGGCGCGCCAGTACTCGGTGCCGGAACGGCACAACTTCGGGCCATACGTGCGCGCCCAGGGTTTCAGGCTGGAGTAGTCCGGCGACCGACGATTGCGCGACAATCGCGCCCGACGCTCAGGAGACACCATGAAAACCCAAGTCGCGATCATCGGCGGCGGTCCGGCCGGGATGCTGCTCTCGGAGATTCTGCATCGCGCCGGCATCGACTCGGTTGTGCTGGAGGCAAAGAGCCGCGCCTACGTGCTCTCGCGCATCCGCGCCGGGGTGCTCGAGCAGGGCACGGTGGACGTGTTGCGCGACAACGGGCTCGGCGAACGCATGGATCGCGACGGCCACGCGCATGACGGCGCTGCCATCGTCTGGGCCGGGCGCGATCGCTATTTCATCGACGCGTGGAAATACGTCGGCAAGCGCTTCATGACCTATGGCCAGACCAACATCCAGGAAGACCTGTATGCGGCCTCCGACCGGCGCAACGCGCGCCTCATCAACGAGGCGGAGAACGTCGTTCCGCACGGCTTGACGGGCGATTCACCCTGGGTCACGTTCCGCCACAACGGCATGGAAGAGCGCGTTGACTGCGACTTCATCGCCGGCTGCGACGGCTTCCACGGCGTGTCGCGCAAGTCCATCCCGGCGACCATCCTCAGGGAATTCGAGAAGGTCTATCCGTTCGGCTGGCTGGGCGTGCTATCCGAGACACCGCCCTTGAACGAGCTGATCTACTGCAACCATCCGCGCGGCTTTGCGCTGGCCTCGCAGCGCAATCCCATGCTGTCGCGCTACTACGTTCAGGTGTCGCTGGACGAAAAGGTCGAAGACTGGTCCGATGACCGCTTCTGGACCGAGCTCAAGGCGCGCTATCCGCGCGAGATCGCCGAGGCCATCGTCACCGGGCCGTCGATCGAGAAATCGATCGCCCCCTTGCGCAGCTTTGTCGCCGAACCGATGCGCCACGGCCGGCTGTTCCTGGCCGGCGATGCGGCGCACATCGTTCCGCCCACCGGTGCCAAGGGACTCAACCTGGCCGTCTCCGATGTCTTTTACCTGTCGCGCGCGTTGCGCGCGTTCTACGCCGACGGCTCGCAACGCCTGCTCGACGGCTACAGCGACATGGCATTGCGCCGGGTGTGGGGCTCGGTGCGCTTCTCGTGGTGGATGACCAATCTCCTGCATCGCTTCCCCGGCTCGACCGAGTTCGAGCAGCGCGCACAGGAGGGCGAGTTGGCCTACCTGGCCTCGTCGCGCCACGCTTCGGCCAGCGTGGCCGAACAGTACGCCGGACTGCCCTTCGAGGAAGCTTGAGTCCGCCCGCGCTCACCCGCCACCGAAACAACCACGGAAATTGACCATGTCACGCCTGCACCGCCTCGCTATCGTCGCCCTCATCGCACTGGCAGCGCCCTGGGCCGCCGCCCAGAGTTTTCCGTCCAGACCCCTGCGCATCATCGTACCCTTCGGTGCCGGCGGTGTGGCCGACATCACCGCGCGCACGGTCGCGCAGCGCCTTTCCGAAACGCTGGGCCAGCAGGTCTTGGTCGACAATCGTCCCAGCGCGGGCGGCATCGTTGCCGGCGACGCGGTGGCCAAGGCAGAACCTGACGGCCACACCCTGCTTCTGATGTCCAACGGCACCGCCGTATCCTCAGGCCTCTTCAAGGCCCTGCCGTTCGATGCGCTGAAGGATTTCGCGCCGGTCTCGACGCTGGGCTTCTTCGATATCGCCGTGGTCGCAGGCAGCGAATCGCGCTTCAAGACCTTGGCCGAGGTGATCGCCCATGCCAGGGCCAATCCGGGCAAACTCAATATCGGCACCATCGCCGTTGGCAGCACGCAGAACCTGGCCGGCGAGCTCTTCAAGTTCAGCGCCGGCATCGACGCGCAAATCGTTCCGTTCAAGGGCACGCCGATGATCATCGCCGCGTTGCGCGGCGGCGAGATCGAGGTCGCAGTCGAAATCCTGGCGCCGGTCAAGGCGCAGATCGACGCACGTGCCCTGCGCGCGCTGGCCGTCATGGGCACGAAGCGTTTCGAAGGCCTGCCCGAGGTGCCGACGGTGCGCGAGGCCGGCATCGCCGGATTCAATGTGGCGTCGTGGAACGCCCTGGCGGTGCCGGCCCGGACACCGTCCGCGGTCATCGAGCGCCTCAACCGCGAAACCGTCGCCGCGGTCAACCACGCTGCCGTCAAGAAGCGCCTGGCTGAACTCGGCGTCGACGCGCAGCCGGGAACGCCGGAGCAGTTGCGAGACCTGCTGGCCAGCGAGACCAGGCGCTGGGCCGAGGTGATCAGCCGCGCGAAGATCGAGAAGCAGTAGGCATCGCGTACAACTCGAGGGCGGTCGCGCACGCCCGTGCTGGCCAAGGTATCAAGCGCTGCCGAATCACCGGGACCCGAAAATCGCGCTCTCGATCCAGGGCGGCAGCGCATCGTGAAACAGGTGCATGTGGTCGCTCATGTGCACCAAACCGATTCCCGCGTCATCGGCAAGCCGGTCCAGGGACTGCCGCGTGTGCAGGCTGACGTGCCCGTTGCGCGGGGCGCAATACCACCAGTCGGTACGCAGCGCGTCGATCTCGGCCGGCTGGCACAGGGTCGACATCAGCACCAGGTGATTCTCGTCAGTCAGGGAGAGCATGTCGGCAAGCGTGGCCGAAGGGTCGATCGCATGCTCGAAGGCCTCGAACGAAACCACCAGCTCGAAGCGCCCGGATGGTCGCGGCTGGGTGTCGAAAAACGGGTCCCACGTGACTGCCCGCAGTGCGCGGCCGGCGCTGTTGACATGCCTGGCCAGGGTACCGCTTCCGCCGCCATAGTCACACACGCGGATCGGGACTTCGCCCAGAAGTTCCAGCAAATGCGCGGCGAACGTCGCGGGGCGCTTTGACTCGAAGTCCGGATCGATCAAACGATAGACATCGTTGTAGACGCGTCCGCGGAAGTCCTCGCGGGTGAACGCATCCATGAAATCAGTGAAAGCGAAACCGCAGCTTGCGCAGCGGTGGTAATGCACATCGACACCGCTTGCTGGAAGCACCTGAGGCTTCTCCGGGAGCGGACAATGGGTGTTGAAATCGCATACCCCCCAGAACGGTGCAGGGGCACCGCAGACCTTGCAGGCCAGTGGCGCGCGGGTTGCCACCGCAGGCTTTCTGCGCCCTACTTGTCCAGGCGCAGCTTGGCGAACGATCCGGGCGCGTCTTCGAGCGCCTTCAGCTTGCCGCCGCGCAGCGCATCGCCGGGAACGCGGGCCGGCACCGGCTTGTCCTTGCGGTGCGAACGCACCCAGCGATCCCAGTCGCCCCACCACGATCCCTCGTGCCTGGTCGCGCCTTTTAGCCACTCCTCGGGGTTGGCGACCAGGTTGGCATTGGTCCAGTAGCCATACTTGTTGGCGGCCGGCGGATTGACGATCCCGGCAATGTGACCCGACCCGCCGAGGACGAATTTGTTCTTGCCGCCCAGCACGCGCGCGCCGGTATAGGTGGTGGCCCAGGGGGCGATATGGTCCTCGACGGTGGAGATGAAGTAGGCCGGCACCCTGACCTTGGAGAGATCCAGTGCCACGCCGTCAAGCGTCACGCCGCCGGGCTGGATCAGGCGGTTGCCGATATACATCTCGCGCAGATAGAACAGGTGCATTGCCATGGGCATGCGCGTCGCGTCCGAGTTCCAGTACAGGAGGTCGAACGGGAACGGATCGCGGCCCAATAAGTAGTTGTGCACGTAGAACGACCAGATCAGGTCGTTGGCACGCAACATGTTGAAGGTGCCGGCCATTTCACTGCCTTCGAGCACGCCGCCGCGCTTTTTCATGCGCGCTTCCAGCGCGTCGACCTGTGCGGTGTCGACGTAGACGCCCAGGTCGCCGGGCTTGTCAAAATCGATGAGGCTGGTGAAGAAAGTCGCGCTGGCGATACGCTCTTCCTTTTTCGCCGCAAGGTAACCAAGGGTGCAGGCGAGCAGCGTCCCGCCCAGGCAATAGCCGATCGCGTTGACTTCGCGCTCGCCAGTGCACTTGGCGATCGCGTCCAATGCCGCAAGCGGGCCTTCGCGCAGGTAGTCGTCGAACGTCTTCTTCGCCTGCTTGGTGTCGGGGTTGACCCAGGAGATCACGAAAACGGTGTTGCCCTGATCGACTGCCCACTTGATGAACGAATTCTTGGGCTGCAGGTCGAGGATGTAGTACTTGTTGATCCAAGGCGGGATGATCAGGATCGGCTGCTTCGCAACCGTCTTGGTGGAGGGCTGGTACATGAGCAACTGCATGAGGTCGTTCTGAAACACCACCTTGCCAGGCGAGGAGGCGACGTTGCGGCCCAGTTCAAAAGCAGCCGTATCTGTCATCGCGATCGACAGCCCGCCCTTGCCTTTTTCGAGGTCGCGCACGAAATTCTTGAGGCCACGCACGATGTTCTCGCCGCCGGAGTCGGCAGTCGCCTTCAACACCTGCGGGTTGGTCAGCGCGAAATTCGACGGCGCGGTGGCATCCAGCATTTGCCGGGTGTAATAGAGCGCCTTGTGGCGGGTCTGCGGCGACACGCCGTCCACCGCTGCCACCGCGTCCTGCATGTGTTTGGACGTCAGCAGATAGGAACGCGACAGGAAATCGAACCACGGGTTGGCCGACCACGCCGCGTCGGAAAAGCGCCGGTCCTTGAGGGGCTCGGGTTTCGGCGCCTGCCCGATGGAAGCCGCCAGCGCCTGCTGCCAGAGCTGGCCGAACTCGGTGGCATAGCGGGTTTGCGCCTCGATGAGCCGGGACGGGTCGGCCAGCATTTTCTGCATGACCTCGCCCATGGCCTGCGAAACGCCGAACTCGTCCTTGAGCGAGGACTCGAGGTCCGCTGCAGACTTTTCAAGCATCTGCGGCGCCAGCGCTGCGGCGCGGCGCGCGACGTCGGCCAAGGCTTCTTTCAGGATCTCCGGGTCAATGGCCCGGGTGGCTGCTGCCGTCATACGCTTCCTCCTCGACTACCGGAGGCACATCATGCCAGATCAGGCCTTCTGGAACCTGACGATGCCGTCCGCCCCGGTAACCGGCGCAATCTTGCCCTCATCGCGCAGGAAATGCAGGTGCGCCAGCGCCTCACCGATGGCGAAGGTCGATTGGTGTGCGTCCAGCGCCCGGTGAAACATGAGCGGGATGATATCGGCTGAGCTGCACGGCTTGACGCATGCCTCGAGCGTCTCGGCCAGACGATCCGCGTGGTGGCCTTGCAGCTGCGCCACCCGCTCGTGCGCCCCACGGAACAGGCGGCCATGCGAGGGCAGCACCAGCACGTCCTCGGGCAGTTCCTTGTAGGCGGCGATGGCATCGAGAAACCACTTGAGCGGGTTGGCAAGCGGCTCGTTGGGCCAGACGCCGATGTTGGTGGTGATGCGCGGCAGCAGCATGTCGCCGGAGATCACCACCTTGAGGTCGGCGCAATACAGCGATGCGTGTTCCGCCGAATGCCCGTAACCCACCCGCACGCTCCAGCTGCGTCCGCCGATCGACAGGGTGTCGCCGGCCCGCATGCGAAAAAAACGCTTGGGAACTGCGGGTACCAGCGAGGAGAAATAACCCTTGCGGCCGCGATCGATCTCGTCGCACATGTCCGGCGACAGGCCGTGGCGTCGAAAGTGCTCGACCTGAGCGTCGTTGTCAAAGCCGGTCATGCCGTGCTGCAGGATGCGACCCCAGAAGTATTCGCCGGCGGTCGCAGTCAGGCCGCAGCCATGATCCGCAAAGCGCTCGCAGATCCAGTCGGCATTGCCGATATGGTCCGGATGCGCATGGGTGATGACGACCCGCTTGATCGGGCGTCCATCCAGGCGCGACGCGAAAATGCTCTCCCATGCGTCGCGCGTCGGCTTTAAGCCCACGCCGCAATCGACCGCCGTGAAGCAGGGCACGCCGTCGATCTCGTCCTCGAGGAGCCACAGGTTGATGTGATCCAGCGCAAATGGCAGAGGCATGCGCAGCCACTTGACCCCGGGCAGGATGTCGAACACCTCGCCCATCTCCGGAATCGCCGGGTAGGGGTAGCTAAGCCGCAATTCTTCAGGTCGGACCGGGCTTTTCTGCAGGACAGCCGCCATATTGGGTACACTTTCCGTTTACGTAAACGTCAACCAACCCGGATTCTCGCACGCACGGGTCCCTGGTGCGCCCCAAGTTAGCGCGCCTGGCCGCGCGCCACAACTCGGTTTGTCTCCCGCCTTCCCCATGTCGCAGACCTTCACCATCACCGAACTGGCGCGCGAATTCGACATCACGCCGCGCGCGATCCGCTTCTATGAGGATCAGGGCCTGCTTGCGCCGTCCCGCGAGGGTTCGGCCAAGAACCGCGTCTACTCGAGTCGCGACCGCACACGCCTGAAGCTCACCCTGCGCGGCAAGCGCCTGGGGCTGGCGCTCTCGGAGGTACGCGAACTCCTGGACATGTACGAAAGCCCGCGTGACGAAACCGCGCAGTTGACCAAGTTCCTCGAGGTGCTGGGCCACCACCGCGCCCTGCTCGAGCGCCAGCGCGAAGACATCGAGGCGCAGGTGGGCGAACTGGCGGCCTTCGAGGCGCGTTGCCGCAAGCGCCTCGCCGAGCGGGGGCGCAAATGACCGAGGCACGGAACGGTGCCCCGGTCAACCCGC
This sequence comes from Burkholderiales bacterium, assembly GCA_046160545.1. Lineage (GTDB taxonomy): Bacteria > Pseudomonadota > Gammaproteobacteria > Burkholderiales > JAEUOS01 > JAEUOS01. Next base: position 24,127 of record JBJXGS010000271.1, on the reverse strand, counting down.
ACTGGGAGTCACGCATCCGCCACGAGTTGGGCGTCCAGGGCGTGACGCCGATCTTCGAGGTCGTCATCGACGATTGCGCGCCTGGCCGCCTCACCTTGTCGATGCCGCTCAAGACCGCCGCATTGCAGCAGTACAAGGTCGTGCACGGCGGCGTCGTGGCGATGCTGGCCGACACGGCCTCAGGGCTGGCGGTGGTCTCGCTCCTGCCGGCCGAAGACGGAGTACTTTCGATCGAGTTCAAGATCAACCTGCTCTCGCCCAGCCGCGGCGAGCGCATGATCGCGCGCAGTTCGATCGTCAAGATCGGACGTACCGTGGCAGTATCCGAAGCCGACATATTCTGCCTGGCGGACGGCGTGGAGACCCACACCGCCCGCCTCGTCAACACGCTGATCGTCGCCCGCGGGATCGCCGCGCGGGTCGACCCCAAGGAATAGCCATGGTCAACCTCAACTCCCTTTCCTTCAACCACTCCGACGAGATTCGCGCGCTGCGCGAGGCCGTGCAGGACTTTGTCGCCGGCGAGATCACGCCGCGCGCGGCCGACATCGACCGCGACAACCAGTTCCCCATGGATCTTTGGAAGAAGTTCGGCGACCTTGGACTCCTGGGCATGACCGTCGAGGAGGAGTACGGCGGCACCAACCTGGGTTACCTCGCGCACATCGTCGCGGTGGAAGAGCTATCACGCGGCTCGGCATCGGTCGCGCTGTCCTATGGCGCGCATTCCAACCTCTGCGTCAACCAGATACGGCGCAACGGCACCGAGGCACAGAAAAAGAAGTACCTGCCGGCCCTGATCTCGGGGGACGCGGTCGGCGCACTGGCGATGAGCGAACCCGGAGCCGGGTCGGATGTGGTCGGCATGCGCACGCGCGCCGACTGGAAGGGCGACCGCTGGGTATTGAACGGCAACAAGATGTGGATCACCAACGGGCCGGACGCCGACACGCTGGTGGTCTACGCCAAGAGCGACCTCGAGGCCGGGCCGCGCGGCATCACCGCGTTCGTAATCGAGAAGGGCATGAAAGGGTTTTCCACTGCGCAGAAACTCGACAAGCTCGGCATGCGCGGCTCCAACACCTGCGAACTGGTGTTCCAGGACTGCGAGGTACCGGCCGAGAACATCCTGGGCGGCCTGGGGAAAGGCGTAAACGTCCTCATGAGCGGCCTGGACTATGAGCGTGCCGTGCTTTCCGGCGGCCCCCTGGGGATCATGAGCGCGTGTCTTGACGTGGTCATCCCCTACCTGCACGAGCGCAAGCAGTTCGGCCAGCCGATCGGCGAGTTCCAGCTCATGCAGGGCAAGTTGGCCGACATGTATTCGACCTGGTCGGCCTGCCGCGCCTACGCCTATGCCGTTGGTGACGCGCTCGACCGGGGGACGCTGACCGGCACGGCCGCGCGCAAGGATTGCGCCGGGGTCATTCTCTACACCGCCGAGAAGGCTACCTGGATGGCCGGGGAAGCCATTCAGGCCTTGGGCGGCGTCGGCTACACCTATGACTACCCGACCGGCCGCCTGTGGCGCGACGCCAAGCTCTACGAGATCGGTGCCGGCACTTCCGAGATCCGCCGCATGCTGATCGGCCGCGAGCTCTTCGCCGAGACCAAGTGAGCGCTCGAGCGCGCCTGCTGCACACACCTCGGCCCTGACCATGAATTCGCTCGCCAAGCTGTTCGACAACAACCGCGCCTGGGTGGCGTCGGTGACCCGCGATAACCCGGAATTCTTCAACCGCCTGGCGCATCAGCAGCGTCCGGACTACCTGTGGATCGGCTGTGCCGACTCTCGCGTGCCGGCCAATGAGATCACCGGACTTGCGCCGGGCGAAGTCTTCGTCCACCGCAACATCGCCAACGTCGTCGTGCACACCGACCTCAACTGCCTCTCGGTGCTGCAGTTCGCGATCGACCTGCTTAAAGTCGGCCACGTCATCGTCTGCGGGCACTATGGCTGCTCGGGCGTGCAGACGGTGTGCCGGGGCCACAAAGTCGGGCTGGTCGACAACTGGCTGCGCCATGTGCAGGATGTCGCCGACCGTCACGAGCGCACCTTGGCCGAGGCCGTCTCGCGTGGCGGTGTCGTAGACGATGCGCTCGCCGAACTCAACGTCATCGAACAGGTGAGAAACGTCTGCCAGACCACCATCGTGCAGGATGCCTGGGCGCGCGGCCAGTCGCTCGAGGTGCACGGCTGGATTTATGGCGTGTCCGACGGACTGCTGCGCGACCTTGAAGTGAGCATCGCAGCAGCCGGCCAGATCGGGCAGCGGGTCGAGGCCGCGCTAGCCCAGGCCAGCCTGCGCGGTGGCCGCGTGGCACCCAACACCGGAGGGGCGCGGCCATGATCACCATCGGCGAGACAGCGATCCAGTCGTTCACGCTGGACCTGGAGCAGATCAGGAGCTTTGCAACCAGCTGCGGCGATCTAAACCCTCTGCATCACGATGAGGCCTACGCCCGGGCCTCGCGCTTCGGCGGCATCATCGCCAGCGGCCCGCACTACATGTCGCTGCTGATGGGGCTGATGGCCAGCCACTATTCGAAACACGGCCCGCAGGTCGGCATCAATTTCGACGCGATGAAGTTCGAAAAACCGGTGCGCCCGGGCGACACAATCACACTAAAATGGGTAGTTCGCGCCATTGAACCGAAGTCGATCGGGAATGTCATCACTCTCGACGGCTCGATCACCAACCAGGATGGCGCCCAGGTCCTCTCCGTGGTCGGCAAGCTCATGTGTTTCAAGGCCTGACCGACTCCAGTGCATCCCCGCTCGCATTTTTGAACCTCAGGAGTTACGCCATGTCCGACCCCATCGTCATCGTCTCCGCCGCCCGCACCCCGGTCGGCTCCATGCAGGGCGAGCTGTCCGGCTTCGCCGGCCATCAGCTCGGCAGCCACGTCATCAAGGCCGCGGTCGAACGCGCGGGCTTGACGCCCGAGCAGGTGCAGGAAGTCATCATGGGCTGCGTGCTGCCGGCCGGCCAGGGCCAGGCACCGGCGCGCCAGGCCACCCTCGGCGCAGGACTGCCCAGGTCGACCGGCGCCACCACCATCAACAAGGTGTGCGGCTCGGGCATGAAGGCCGCCATGTTCGCGCACGACCTGCTGGTCGCCGGCAGCCAGGACATCATCGTCGCCGGCGGCATGGAGTCCATGTCCAACGCGCCCTACATGATGTTGAAGGGCCGCGGCGGCTACCGTTACGGCCACGCGACCATGTACGACCACATGGCGCTCGACGGGCTCGAAGACGCCTACGAGAAGACGCCCAACGGCGGCGGCAAGTCGATGGGCCAGTTCGCCGAGGACTGTGCCGGCAAGTACAGCTTCACGCGCGAGGAACAGGACGCCTACGCGATCGCCTCGACCAAGCGCGCGGTGGCCGCCAACACCGACGGCAGCTTCAAGTGGGAAATCGCCGCGCTGACCGTCCCGGGCAAGAAGGGCGACGTGGTCATCGACAGGGATGAGCAGCCTTTCAAGTCCAATGTCGACAAGGTGCCGACCTTGAAGCCTGCCTTTCGCAAGGATGGTACCGTGACCGCGGCGACCTCTTCGTCGATTTCGGATGGCGCCGCCGCGCTGGTCCTGATGCGCGCCTCGACCGCCGCCAAGCTCGGCAAGTCGCCGATCGCACGCCTGGTCGGCCACGCCACCCATTCGCAGGAGCCGCAGTGGTTCACCACCGCGCCGGTCGGCGCGATCGAGAAACTCTACGGCAAGGTGGGCTGGAATACCGGCACGGTCGATCTTTTCGAGATCAACGAGGCCTTCGCGGTCGTCGCCATGGCAGCCATGAAGGAACACGGCATTCCGCACGCCAAGATCAACATCCACGGCGGCGCCTGCGCGCTCGGCCACCCGATTGGCGCCTCCGGAGGGCGCCTGATCGTCACGCTCATCGGCGCGCTCAGGAAGACCGGTGGCAAGCGCGGCGTCGCCAGCCTGTGCATTGGCGGCGGCGAGGCAACCGCGGTCGCGATCGAGATGTTCTAGCCGATGCTGCTGTCGGCCGAGCACGAGCAGGTCCGCGACGCGGTCCGCGCCTTTGTCGCTGCCGAGGTGGCGCCGCACGCGGCGGCGCGCGACCGCGAGGCCAGCTTTCCGCGCGACGCCCTGCGCGGCCTGGCAGGGCTGGGCCTGTTCGGCGTGCTGGTGCCGGAAGCCCTGGGCGGCGCCGGCCTCGACTACACGGCGCTGGCCTTGGTCATGGAGGAGGTAGCGGCGGGTGACGGCGCGGTCTCGACGATCATTTCGGTCAACAACTGCCCGGTGTGCAACATCCTGCTCAACTACGGCAGCCCGGCCCAGAAGGACCGCTGGCTCGTCCCGCTGGCGAAGGGCGGGATGCTCGGCGCCTTTGCCTTGACCGAGGCACACGCGGGTTCCGACGCAGCGGCAATCCGGACCGTGGCGCGGCGCGACGGCGACAGCTACGTGATCGACGGCGCCAAGCAATTCATCACCTCCGGCAAGAACGCCGATGTGAACATCGCCTTCGCGGTCACCGACAAGGCCGCGGGCAAGCGCGGTATCAGCGCATTCCTCGTGCCCACCAGCACGCCGGGCTACCAGGTGACGCGACTGGAGGAAAAACTCGGCCAGCGGGGTTCCGATACAGCGGCGCTAGCCTTTGAGAATTGCCGCGTTCCCGCCGAAAACATGATCGGCGCGCCCGGCCAGGGCTACAGCATCGCTCTCTCGTCGCTCGAAGGCGGGCGCGTAGGCATCGGTGCACAGGCGGTCGGCATGGCGCGCGCGGCCTTCGAGGCAGCGCTCAAGTACGCGAACGAGCGTACCGCCTTCGGCAGCGCTCTCACCGGCCATCAGGCGGTGCAGTTCCGCCTGGCCGACATGGCCACGCAGATCGAGGTGGCGCGGCAGATGGTGCTGCATGCAGCCGCGCTCAAGGATGCCGGGCGGCCTTGCCTCAAGGAGGCCTCGATGGCCAAGCTGTTCGCCTCCGAGATGGCCGAGCGCGTCTGCTCGGACGCGATCCAGATCCACGGCGGCTACGGCTATGTCGGCGACTTTCCCGTCGAGCGCATCTACCGCGACGTGCGCGTCACGCAGATCTACGAGGGAGCGTCCGACATCCAGCGCATGGTGATTGCGCGCTCGCTGACGGCCTGAGCGACGCGGTACGAAGCGCAGGTTGCGCCGCGGCCCAGGCCGCCTGGCGATGACCGCCCGACCGGTCAGTTGAGACGGATGTTCAATTCCTTGACCAGCCGCCCGTATTTCTCGTAGTCCTCGCGATACAGGCGCGCGAACTGCTCCGGCGAGCCGCCCACGGCCTCGAGTCCCTGCGGTGCCAGGCGTTCACGCAGCGCCGGCAGGGCCAGCGCGCGATCGACCGCGCCGTTGAGCCGTCGCACGATATCAGCCGGCGTGCCCGCCGGCACCATCAACCCCAGCCACTGGTCCAGCACCAGGCCCTTGAACCCGGCCTCCTGGTAGGTCGGCACTTCCGGCAATGACGTGGCGCGCGCCGCGGTGGTCTGCGCGAGGATGCGCAGCTTGCCGGTGCGGTAATGCGGCATGACCGGCGTGTTGCCCAGCGAGCCGATCTGCACCTGCCCGCCCACCAGGTCGGTGATCGCCTGCCCGCCGCCCTTGTACGGAACATGGGTGAGCGTGATGCCGGCCATGCGGGCGAACCATTCGCCCGCGATATGCTGGCCGGAACCGGCTCCCGAGGTCGCATAGCCCATGCCGGGCTTGGACTTCGCCAGCGCGACCAGCTCGGCCACGTTGCCCACACCCAGCGAGGGATGCACGGCAAGAACCACCGGCTGCCGAGTCAGTTGAATGACTGGTACCAGGTCCTTCAATGGGTCGAAGCCTAGCTGATGCAGGTGCGCGCCGGCAGGCAGGGCATCGGCAGTGGCAAGCACCACATAACCGTCCGCAGGCTGCCTGGCGACGTGCTCGGCGGCCAGGTTGCCATTGGCTCCGGCGCGATTCTCGACCACGAAGGTCTGGCCCAACTCCTGGGACAAGCGCTCGGCGACGTTGCGGGAGACGAAGTCAAGCGACCCGCCGGGCGCGAAGGCGACCACGATGCGCACCGGCTTCGTCGGCCAGGCCTGGGCCATGACCGCTGAGGGCATCCACGCCAGTTGTGCCGCTGCCAGGACGGCGAACAAAAGCTTCCTGATTCCCATGTCTTTCCCCTTACCCGTTGGTGGCTAGCATTCGTTCGGCGATCGCGCCGGCGCCGGTGATGTCGATGTTGCTGCGCGCTCGCGCGTAGGTCAGGGCGTCGCGCACGGCCTGCAGGCGCTCTGCATCGACGCCGCTGACATAGGCGTGCACGACCATGGTGACCACACCTCCGAAGGTCGCGGCACGATCGATGCCGGCGATCCAGGCGGCGGCCATCTCGGACGGCGAGCGAGGGCGGTCGCGACGGCGCAGGTACTGGATCGAATCGACCATCGCGGCGCGCCAGGGGATGTGCGCCAGGCCCGGGGCCAAAAGGGTCGCTGCGACGGGGCGGTCATCATCGATATCGGCCATCTCGGCGGCACTGGCGGCGCTGCTGTCGTACTCATAGCCCAGTTCGGCCAGCAATTCCGCCGTGTGCGCTCCGCGCAAGCCTCCCGGGGCGCGAAATCCTGTCGGTGTCAGGCCCAGGCTTGCGAGAGCTGTTGACCCGTCATACAGCACCTGCTGGGCGCGCAGGCGCTCGAGCGTGCCGAAACGTTCATGCAGCCACCCATGCAGCGCGACCTCGTGCCCGCGCTCCGCCAGTTCCAGCACCCGCTCCGGGTGGTGCAGGGCATTCCAACCTTCGATGAAAAACGTGCCGCGCAGGTCGAGTTCGTCGAGCAGGTCCAGGAGGCGCGGGTAGCCCACCGCCAGACCCGGCTCCTGCGCGTCGGGCCGGCCGGCCCGACCCTCGGCGATCTCGAGCGCATTGCCCATGTTGTCAAAGGTCAGGCACAGGATGCCCCGCTTCGATGGTGCGAGTTGCAAGAGCCGCCCTCTCCTGTGTTGGTGATGGCCCGTTAAGGCCGCCGTGCCTAGCTGGTGCCGAAGTCGCCGTGCCGTCCCGCCCCGGCAGCAAAGCGTGCAGCCCCGGCGACGGTCTCGCCGCTACGGATCGTGCCCAGGCCGTGCGCGAACTCGTTCTTCATTGCGCCGGCATGGTCCTGGCCCCACTGCTCGTACGCACTCATGCGGTCCGAGCGCATGCAGGCCTGCGGAAACCTGGCAATCTGTCGCGCCAGTTCAAAAGCAGCGGCCCGCGCCTGTCCATGCGGCACCACGCGGTTGGCCAGCCCCATCTCCAGTGCCTCCTTGGCGCCCACCGGCCGTCCGGTCAGTATCAGGTCCAGCGCGCGACTCATGCCGATCAGGCGCGGCAGGCGCACGGTGCCGCCGTCGATGAGCGGCACGCCCCAGCGCCGGCAAAAGATGCCGAAGGTCGCGGTCTCTTCCATGACGCGCAGATCGCACCACAGCGCGAGCTCCGTCCCTCCGGCCACGGCATAGCCGCTGACCGCAGCGATGACCGGTTTGGAAAGCACCAGGCGGGTGCAGCCCATCGGCGCGACCGCCGCCATGTCCTCGTTGAGCGGATTGGCGCGCGGATTCGCGCCGATGCCGCCGGACACGGCCTTGAGATCCGCGCCGGCGCAGAAGGTCTCGCTGGCGCCGCACAGCACCGCGACATCGGCCGCGGGGTTGGCATCGAAGGCACGGAAGACGTCGAACAAGGCCGCAGCGGTCGGGCCGTCGACTGCGTTTTTCGCGTGCGGCCGATCTAGCGTGATCGTCGTAACGCGCTCGCGCGTCTCCACGTGCACTGCCGCAGCGCCGCTATGCGGCGCCGCCGAATCCGCCTCTGTCATTCAGATGCGTTCGACGATGGTCGCAATGCCCATGCCGCCGCCGACACACAGGGTGGCCAGGCCATAGCGCAGCTTCCTCGCATGGAGCTCGTCGATCAGCGTGCCCAGGATCATGGCGCCTGTTGCGCCCAGCGGGTGACCCATCGCAATCGAGCCGCCGTTGACGTTGACCTTCTCAGCCGGCACGCCGAGTTCCTTCATGAACTTCATCGGCACCACCGCGAATGCCTCATTGACTTCGAAGAGGTCGATGTCGTCAATGGTGAGTCCGGCCTTGGCGAGCGCCTTGCGTGCGGCCGGCATGGGCCCGGTCAGCATGATGGTGGGGTCGGCGCCGGAGAGCGCGGTCGCGACCACGCGCGCGCGCGGCGTCAAGCCCAACTGCCGGCCCTTGGATTCGGAGCCGACCAGCACCGCGGCGGCGCCGTCGACGATGCCGGAGGAATTGCCGGCATGATGCACATGGTTGATGCGCTCGACCTGCGGGTACTTGGCGATCGCGACCCCGTCAAAGCCCATTTCGCCGATTTGCGCGAACGAAGGCTTGAGTCCGGCCAGACCTTCCATGGTGGTGCGCGGCTTGATGAACTCGTCGCGCTCGAGGATGGTCATGCCCAGCGCATCGAGCACCGGGATGACGCTTGCATCGAACTTGCCCGCATCGCGCGCCGCCGCGGCCTTTTGCTGCGAGCGCATCGCGTAGGCGTCGACATCCTCGCGCGAAAAGTTCTCGAGCGTCGCGATCAGATCGGCGCCGATTCCCTGCGGCATGAAGCGGGTGTCGAAGCTGGTCTGCGGGTCCTGCGCCCAGGCACCGCCGTCCGAACCCATGGGCACGCGGCTCATGGACTCGACCCCACCGGCTACGACTAAGTCTTCCCACCCTGAGGCGACTTTCTGCGCTGCCAGGTTCACCGCTTCCAGGCCGGAGGCGCAAAAGCGGTTCAGTTGCATGCCGGCGACCTTCCAGTCCCAGCCGGCGGCAAGCGCCGCGGTCTTGGCGATGCACGCTCCCTGCTCGCCGACCGGCGAGACGCAGCCCATGACGACATCCTCGACTTCGGCGGTGTCGAAGTCGTGGCGTGCCTGCATTTCGCGCAACACCCCCGACAGGAGCGTGATGGGTTTGACTTCATGCAGCGAACCGTCGGACTTGCCCTTGCCGCGCGGGGTGCGGATGGCGTCATAGACGAAGGCGTGGGCCATGGCGGAATCTCCTCAATATGAGCCGCAAATCATACGACAAGGCCGGCATCAACGACCCAGGTGCGGGGCCGTCAACTGCACAGTAGGAAACTGTCGGATCTTGCGCACTGCGGCGATCAGGGTGCGACGATCGGCGGCGTCCAGGTCGGCCAAATCGCCGCCTTCGAAATAGACAAGTGCCTTGAGCGCTTCATTGGGCTGAAAAGTCGGGCCGAACAGGGCGCACGCCGCCCCCAACCCGCGCGCAAGCCCGGTGCGTGCTCGCAGCAACGCGGCGACATCGCGATAGTCTTTTGATTCGACGCGCTGCAGAAGGACCTTGAGTTTGGTCGCCAACAAATCGATGCCCGAAGCAACGCAGGCAACGCCATCGCGCGTCAATCCAGGTGCGCCGACGCGTCCGAAGGTGATGCGGCCGAAGAATGACACCTTGACACCTGTTCGGGCGCCTCCGGCAAGAACCGTGAGGGTATCGACATCATCCTGCAAGACCTTGGCTTTGGCCAACCACGGCAGCAGGAAGCGCAGCTTGCTTCTGTCAAGCGCCTGATCATGAAAAAAGTCGAAGTCAACCGATCGGCGATGCCCAAGACGCAATGCCACAGCCGTGCCGCCATACAGCACCCAATTCAAATCAGCCAGGGGCGCAAGCTTCGGCCAGAGGGCACGCTGCGCACCGGGAAGCACATCCAGCCTGGGCGCGAATCGCGCTGTCATCCCGTCTTGCGCACCGGGAGAGGAGGAACGCCTCCAGGTTCCGCCAATCCCAATCGGTAATGCCAATAATGCCACGAACGAGCGTTGAATTGACCGGCTTCCGCCGCGCGCAATACCAGGCGCAGCCCGGCCAAACCCAACGCCCGCTCAAGCGCCCGCGCATCTTCGAAGTCGCCAAGGTTCATCACCTGGGCGGCCACCCGTTGAGGAATGCGCATGGCTTCCCGGGTTGACTTCCACCAGACATATTTCTTCGCAAGCTGACGGAGCAGTTGCGGCTTTGCAATTGCGGTCATTGCAATGTGGGCGGGGCCGAGAAGGGTTTCACGCTCCGATTTTAGGCTCGCTACCTCGGCCGCGCAACGCCACCGACCGGCCGTATGGCACACTCGGCGCTGCCTGATCCAATAAGGAAACGTAATGCGCATCACCATCATGGGCAGCGGAGCGGTCGGCGGCTATTTCGGCGGCCTCCTGGCCCTGGCCGGAAACGAGGTCACCTTCATCGCGCGCGGCGCGCACCTTGAAGCCATGCAGCGCGCCGGCCTGCGCCTGGAAACACCCAAGGGCGTGAGGCAGGTCGAAAGCGCACGCTTTGTCGAACGGCCCGACCAGGTGGACGGCTGCGACACGATTCTCTTCGCAGTCAAGGCCTACGACATCGAGGCGGCGGCCGCGCCGCTCAAACCCTTAGTCGAGCGCGGCGCAACCGTGGTCTCGGTGTTGAACGGGGTCGATCACCAGGACCGCATCGGCGCAGTCCTGGGCGAATCGAGCGTGCTCGGCGGGCTGGCCATGGTGTCGGGTGTGATCACCGCGCCCGGAGTGATCCGCTACACCTCCGACATGTCGAGTCTGCGCTTCGGCGAGGCCGATGGTCGCAGAAGCCCGCGCGCGCTGGCGTTTCGCGACGCCTGCGTCAGTGCCGGGTTCGATGCCGAGGTCCTGGCCAACGTTCGCACCGCACAGTGGGCCAAGTTCGTGGGCCTGGCCACCAACGCTGCGCTGTGTTCGCTGTTCCGCCTGCCGGCCGGCTACATCTACCATGACCCGGAAATCGTGCCGATGGCCTTGCGCGCCTTCACCGAAGTCGCGGCCGTTGCGCGTGCTTCAGGATTCTCCTTGCCGGACGACGCGCCGCAGCGCGCTTTGGCAATTCACCAGTCTTTCCCGAAGACCATGTACGCGTCGATGTATCACGACCTGGCCAAAGGCCGGCCGCTCGAACTGGACAGCCTGTCAGGACACATCGTGCGCACGGCGCGCCGCTTCAACGTGCCCACGCCCATCCATGAACTCGCCTGGCTGGCGCTCAAGCCCTATCTGCACGGCACGCCTGCGCCGCTGGCGTGATTCAGGCAGGACGATTCGGCTGGAAATGCATGGGGTAGAGCCGCTCGACGACCGGCCCGTCGGCGGCCCATGACTTGCAGCCGTCGATGAAGTAGGGCCGCTTCAAGCTGCCGTCCGCGTTCGTCGGCGGTGCCTCGTCCTTCTTGGGCCAGCTGCCCATGGTCTGGAAGGCGACCGTGGCTGCCGGCATGAGAAGCTCCTTCAAGTGCGTGCAGCCTCTGGTGCCACCGACGGCTTCATTCACCGCCTTGCGCCATCCGCCGCCGACCTTGGCGCCGATCAGTTTCTTGAACGAAGGCTCGACCGTAAAGCATGGGTCATAGGGCGCATGCTCGGTTGAGACCGCGATGTCCCTGACGGTCATGTCTGTGTCGAGCGTCAGGCGCAAGCGCATTTCGTGCACGTGCGTGCCTGCCGGGCGCAAGCCGCGATAGGGCTCGTCGATCGGGTAGGTCTTGGTATCGACGATGCGCGCCTCGATATCGAACAGCCCGTCTTCGCGGGCGTAGCCCTGGCAGTCGATGGTGCGGGTGTGCAGGTGGCGGCGTGGTGCGGCAGGTGGCAGGCTCATGGGCTCAATCGCGAAGACATGGGTAGAAAAAGACCCGGGATTATGCGGGCTGGTGCCACCGCGACGCGCCGGGCGCAATGACAAGGGGGGCTTGCGCCCCCCTTTGTCCTGACGCTACCGCCCGTAGCGGGCGGCGCGCTTCAGGCCTTGAGATCAGCGTCTTTCAGCGGCAAATGGCGAATCCGCTTGCCGGTCGCGTTGAAGATCGCGTTCAACACCGCCGGAGCCGCAACCGCGATGGTCGGCTCGCCGACCCCGCCCCAGAAGCCGCCCGAAGGCATGACGATGGTCTCGACCTTGGGCATTTCGGAGATGCGCAGGCACTGGTAGGTGTTGAAGTTTTCCTGCTCGATGCGCCCGCCCTTGACCGTGCATTCCTGGTGCAGCATCGCGCCCAGACCGTAGACGAACGATCCTTCCACTTGATGGGCGATCTGCTTCGGGTTGACCGCGTGGCCCGAGTCTGTCGCCGCAACAATGCGCTCAACCTTGAGTTTGCCCGCCTTGGATACGCTCACCTCGGCACACGCGGCAATGTAGGCGCCGAAGCAGTAGAACGCCGCCAGCCCGCGCCCGTGGCCCTTGGGCAGCGGCTTGCCCCAGCCGGCCTGGTCGGCCACCGCCTTGAGCGTGGCCCAGCCCTTGGGATTCTTGGCCATGAGCTTTTGCCGCAGGGCCAGGGCATCCTGACTCGTCGCATGCGCGAGCTCGTCGATGAAGCACTCCATGTAAATCGCGTTCTGATTGGCGTTCACGCCGCGCCAGAACCCCGGCGGAACGTGGGTGTTGCGCATCGCGTGATCGATGGTCAGATTGTCGAATGCGTAGGAGATCGCGTGGTCGCCGAAACGCTCGTGACCGACCGGAAGAAGCCCCTGGAAGGTGAGCATGTCGGCACCGTTGATGAGAAGCGCAGGCAGAACCCCGGCCAGGATGGACTGCCCGGAGATGCGCATGTTGAGACCGGTGATGTTGCCCTGCGCATCCAGTCCGGCGGTCATCTTGCACTGGGTGACCGGGTGGAAGGTGCCATGCAGCATGTCCTCCTCGCGGCTCCAGATCAGCTTGACCGGCGTACCCGGCAGCTGCTTTGCAATCGACACGACCTGGGACACGTAATCGCTGCGCCCGCGACGGCCAAAGCCCCCGCCCAGGTTGATCTTGTAGACGTCGCATTTCTCCAGCGGCAGCCCGGCCGCGGCCGATGCAGCCGACAGGGCCGCCTCGCCGTTTTGTGTCGGGCACCACACCTCGCATTTATCCTTGGTCCACAGCGCCGTGGCGTTCATCGGCTCCATGGTGGCGTGGTTCTGGAACGGATAGCTGTAGACAGCCTCGACCCGCCTCGCCGCCCCCGCGATGGCAGTACCGGAGTCGCCAACCTTGTTGCCTACAAATACCGACTCCGACGAATCCAGCCCGCCCTTGTTGCGCTCGGCAATGGTGGCCGAGGACACGTTGACGTTCGGCCCCAGGTCCCAATTGATCGGCAGCGCATCAAGCGCCTTCTTGGCGCGCCACCAGGTGTCGGCCACCACAACGACGCTGTTGTCGCCCACCTTGAGCACGTACTTTACGCCGGGCATGCCACGTACTTTTGACTCATCGAAACTGACCAGCTTGCCGCCAAACACCGGACAGGCCTTGATGGCGGCGTTGAGCATGCCGGGCAGGGTCAGATCGGTACCGTAGACACGTGATCCGTTGACCTTTTCCCTGGTGTCCAGACGCGCGACGCCCTTGCCGATCAGTTTCCAGTCTTTCGGGTCCTTGAGCTTGACCTCCTTGGGCGGCTCGATCTTCGCGGCGGCGGCAGCAACCTTGCCAAATGTGATCGTGCGTCCCGACGGCGTGTGGGTGATGACGCTGTTGGCGGCACGGCACTCGCCGGCCGGCACTTTCCACTCCTGCGCGGCGGCGGCGATCAGCATCTCGCGCGCCGCGGCGCCGCCCTGGCGCACATAGTCGTGCGAACCGCGAATCCCGCGCGAGCCGCCGGTGGACATGTCGCGCCAGACGCGCTTGCGCGCCAGGTTCTGACCCGGTGTGGGCTGCTCGGTCGAAACCTTGCTCCAGTCGCACTCGAGTTCCTCGGCAACCATTTGCGCCAGGCCGGTGAGGGTGCCCTGGCCCATCTCGGAACGCGCGATGCGGATGACCACCGAGTCGTCGGGATTGACCACCACCCAGGCGTTGATCTCGGGCCTGGAGAGGTCGGCGACACGCTCGACCTGGCCAAATGCATCCCCGGACGGCAGGGCAAAGCCGAAGGCCAGGCCCCCGCCGGCAGCAGCGGAACCAACGACAAAGCGACGGCGCGACGGGTTCATAGTCGTGTTCATGTGCATGCCCCTTTCAAGCCTTCTTGGCCGCGGAGGTGCCGCGCGCGATTTCGGCGGCGCGATGAATCCCGGCGCGCACCTGCTGGTATGTGCCGCAGCGGCAGATGTTGGTCATCGCCGCGTCGATGTCGCCGTCGGTCGGCTTGGGTTTTTTCTTCAGCAGCGCAGCCGCTGCCATGATCATGCCGGACTGGCAATAGCCGCATTGCGGCACATCAAGCTCGACCCAGGCCTTCTGGATCGCATGGGAAGAATTCGCCGAAAGGCCCTCGATGGTGACGATTTTCTGCGTCGCCTTGACCGCCGATACCGGCAGCACACAGGACCGCACCGGCTGGCCATCGATGTGCACGGTGCACGAGCCGCATTGCGCCAAGCCGCAACCGTACTTGGTACCGGTCAAGCCCACCTGTTCGCGGAGGGCCCACAAAAGCGGAGTGTCGGGTTCGACGGCGACATCGACCGTCTTGCCGTTGACATTGAGTTTTGCCATGATTCTTGTTCCTCGCTAGGGATAGGCGGTCGAATGAGACCGGGGTCACGACGTGGAGCGGCGAAGAGTATAGACGCACACTTTGGATATGGCTTGGCGCTCAATATATTGCGCTGCCACATCGGCCTGGCGACCCTGCAGGCCCCGCGCGACGATAATTGCGCTGTCCCGTTACATGCCGCATGCCGTGGCCCGTATCCTTCTCGCGCTGGTGCTCGCAACTGCAGCCGCTTCACTGACAGCGCAGAACGTCCCTGCATTCTCCGGCGACGCCCTGCCGGCGCCGCTGGCCCCCGCAGGCGACGCCGAACGCGGCCGCCTACTTCTAGCCGCTCGCGACCCGGCGAACTGCATTCTTTGCCACGCCGCACCCGGTGTGCGCTTTGCCGGTGACCTTGCACCGACCCTTGAAGGCATCGGCGCCCGCCTCGGCCCGGCGCAATTGCGCGCCCGTCTGGTCGACAATGCGCGCATCAATCCCGCGACCATCATGCCTTCGTACCATCGGGTTGAAGGGCTGTCGCGCGTCGCAGCAGCGTATCGCGAGCGGCCTATACTCAGCGCCCAGCAGGTCGAGGACCTGGTGGCCTATTTGTCGAGTCTCAAGTGAATCGCTCTCCCTTATCGTCGACAAGGCGCGCCCTGTTGGGCGCCGCCGCGCTCGCGCCCGCGTGGCCCGGCGCGACACTGGCGCAGGCACAGCCCGATGTGCCGGCGCTGCGTGCCTATCTTGCCGGGCGCCCGGCGCGCATGGAGCGCGTCACGCTCGACATCCCGCGCATCGCCGACAACGGCAACGTGATTCCGGTGCGCATGGCGGTCGCCGGGCCGTTTGCTCCCGGCGCGGAAGTCAAAAGCCTGCATTTGTTCGCGGAAAAGAACCCCGTGCCGCAAATGGCGGTGTTCCATTTCCCGGTACCGGTCAAGCGGGTCGAGGTCGAGTCGCGCGTGCGCCTGGCCGGCACCCAGCGCGTGGCCGCGGTGGCCACGCTCGCCGACGGTACCCTGCTCACCGCCGTGGCGGACGTGATCGTGACGATCTCGGCCTGCATCGACGGCACATGAGGTCGGCACCATGAGTGATGCGCGCATCCAGGTCGTCGCACCGGTCCGGCGCGGCGAGGATTTCGAAGTCAAGATCATCATTCGCCACGAGATGGAGACAGGTTTTCGCGTGACCGACGAGGGCAAGCGGGTGCCGCGCAACGTGATCCGCCAAGTGAGTTGTCGCTACAACGGTGCCGAGGTGTTCCGCGCCGAACCGAGTTCCGGCATCTCCGCCAACCCCCTGTTCACCTTCTTCGTCACCGCGCGCGAATCCGGCGAACTGGTCTTTGAATGGACCGACGACAGCGGGCAGAAGAAGAGCGAGCGCGCCGCCGTCAACGTCGCGGCCTGATCCGGGCGGGACTTCGGGTGGGTTCGGCGGCCCTGCTGCGCATCTTCCTGTTTGCAGTCACCCTGGCATGGCCGGTCGCGAGCTCCGCCCAGACCGGCTCTCCAGCGGTCGAACCGCAACGCGTCCTGCGGCTGGACCAGCTGCGCTCCGGCAGCAGCTTCATGAGCGCCGACCTGCGCGCCATGCAGGCTGATGACTTTGCCAACCCGGCCATGCTGTGGGCCGAACGCGGTGCCGCCGCCTGGGCGCGCCCCGCCGGGGCTGCGGGACGCTCGTGCGCTTCCTGCCATCAGGATGCGCAGACGTCGATGCGCGGCGTGGCTGCGCGCTATCCGCGCTTCGACGCCGGCACGAAGACACTTATCAACCTGGAGGGACGCGTCAACCTCTGCCGCACCGGGCAGCAGGGCGTCGCAGCGCTGCCCTACGAGTCAGAGGAACTGCTCGCCCTGACCACGCACATTGCGCGAGCGTCGCGCGGCCAGCCCCTGGCCGCCCGCATCGACGGCCCGGCGCGCGAGCATTTCGAGCGCGGCCGCACCCTCTATCAGACGCGCATCGGCCAGATGAACCTGGCGTGCATGCATTGCCATGACTGGAACGCCGGGCGGCGCCTCTTGTCGGAGACCATCAGCCAGGGCCATCCAAACGCCTACCCTGCCTATCGCCTGGAATGGCAGTCCATCGGCTCGCTGCACCGGCGCCTGCGCGCCTGCTTCTTTGGCGTGCGCGCGGAGATGCCCGCCGCGGGCGCGGCCGAGTTGGTCGACCTAGAACTGTTCCTTGTCTGGCGTGCACAGGGCCTGCCGGTGGAGACGCCCGGCGTACGGCGCTAGCGCCGCCGCTTCGCTAGGGCGCAACGCCGGTGACCCGCGCCGCCACTGCAGCGGGATCCGCAGGCAAGGACGCGCCCCGCCAGCACACGTGCCCATCAGGACGCACCAGCACAAGTGGCGCCTGGAACAGGCCTTCGAGCGATGCGGGCAGGGTCTGAACCTCACAGGGCGCGCCACGCGCGTGCAGGGCCGCGACGAGAGCGGCGCCCGAATCCGCTCCGGCGCCTCGCACCAGCACATAACCGCGCCCGAACCAGTCCAGGGTGCTGTGACCGCGCACGCTGGTGTCCGCGCCGGTCCAGGCATGCGGCGCGCGTGAACCGGGCCAGGTCGAAGGCACCACCTGCATGAAGTCATCCGGCGGTTCGGGCGACCCGTCGGCAACGATCACAGGGGAGTCGACGTAGCGGTAGCCCAGGTGGGTGCCGGCGGAATTGAACTGGCGCGCCATCCAGCGGATGCGCCGGGTGATCGCTGCGCGGTGCGCCTCACCGGCGGGCGACTCTTCGTCGATGATGGGCAGGATCTCGTCCATCACCATGTCGATCTTGTCGGAGTTGTTGGCCGAGATCACGCTGTTGCGCACCGCAACGGGCTTGCGTTCGTCCTCGTAGCTGTCCAGCAGGTGCGCGCCGCCCCAGCCCCTGTGCACCGCGTCGAGCTTCCAGCCCAGGTCGACCGCGTCGCCGATGCCGGTATTCATGCCGACCCCGCCGGTAGGCACGAAAAGGTGCGCCGCGTCGCCGGCCAGGAACACGCGCCTATCGCGCCAGCGCCGCGCTACCGACTGGTGGTGGTGCCAGTGCTGCACCCCCTTGAGCTCGAACTCGAACGGCCGGCCGACCGCGCGCGTGAGCACCTCGCGTGCGTCGAGGTGCTCGGTCTCCTTGGCGGGGTCGAGAAAGTAGTACTGGAAATTCCAGAAATCACGCCCGTCGATCGCGGTGAAAACACCGAAACTGTCCGGCGACATCACGAAATAGAGGTTGCCCAGCCCCTTGCCATGCACCGCGAGGAACTCCTGCGAGCGAAAGTAGAAGCTCACGTTGGCACGCATGCGGCCGCGCCCGTTCATGCGGATGCCCAGCTCCTTGCGGATCGCGCTCGCTCCGCCGTCGCAGGCAGCCAGATAGTCGGCACACACGGTCTCGACGCGCCCGCTCGAAACCTCGGCGATGCGCGCGTTCACCCCGGCGTCGTCCTGCACGAAATCGAGCAGGCGCCAGCCATGCCGCAGGGTTACCGGCGGCAGCGCCGCGGCGTACTTCCACAGCACCGGCTCGAGCGCCTGCTGGCCGATCTGCGTCTTGTAGTAGGGGCTCCACGACAGCTCGCGATAGCGCGCCATCACCTCCGGCGCCCGCTCGATGGTGTCGCGGATCGACGGCGAGGTCACCCGGTACAACTCGCGCCCCGCCAGCCGCGTTGAGAAGGTGATGAAGTAGTTGATCTCCGGCGGCAGCGCCGCAGCGTAGATGTCATCGGTGATGCCGAAGCGCCGGAAGTACTCCATCGAGCGGGCGCCCAAAAGTGTCGCCTTGGGGTGCGCAGTCGGCGCCATGCGCTCCTCGACCAATACGCACGGCGTGCCGCGCCAGCCGAGCTCGGCGGCCAGCGACAGGCCGACCGGGCCGCCGCCGACGATCAGCACCGGGGTTTGCAGCGAAGGGGACATGACCGAATCAGGTCTCGTATTTCTTGCCCCGCGCCAGCAACTCGGGCGTGCCGATCAACGCGTTCAGGCCGTCGAAATCGAGCATGCGCTCGCGCCAGGGTGCGGTCGTGCCATGCTCCTTGAGGCTGGCGTAGTAACCCTGCAGCGCGAAAGCGACTGCGCGAGCAGTGCCACCCGGAAAGATCGCGATGCGATAGCCCAGCGCCTGAAGCGCGCTCGCGCTGGCCAGCGGGGTCTTGCCGCCCTCGACCATGTTGGCCAGGAGCGGCACGCGGTCGGCGAAACGCGCGTTGAGCGTGCGCATCTCGGCCTCCGAACGCACCGCCTCGACGAAGAGCACGTCAGCGCCAGCCTCGAGGTAGGCCTCGGCACGCTCGAGCGCGGCCTCGAATCCTTCGACCGCCACCGCGTCGGTGCGAGCGACGATCAGCGTTTCGCGGCTGGCGCGCGCATCGAGCGCTGCCTTGAGCTTGCCGACCATCTCGGAGCGCGCCACCACAGTCTTGCCATCCAGGTGCCCGCAGCGCTTGGGAAAGCCCTGGTCTTCGAGCTGGATCAAGTCGGCGCCGGCGCGCTCGAGGCCGCGCACCGTGCGCTGCGTGTTGAGCGCGTTGCCGAAGCCGGTGTCGGCATCGACGATGAGCGGCGTGGCGACGCGCTCACGGATCGCGCCCACCGTGTCGCACACCTCGCTGTAAGTGGTGAGCCCGATGTCGGAGCGCCCCAGGCGCGCGTAGGCAATCGATGCGCCCGACAGGTAGATCGCCTCGAAGCCGGCCTGGCTTGCGATGAGTGCGGTCAAGGAATCGTATACGCCGGGGGCCAGCAACAGCCGCGACTCGGTCAGACGTTGGCGAATAGGCATCGGGAGAATGGATCAACTGGAACAAAGGAACGACGATTGTGGCAGATGAACACAGTAAACTCCGCGACCCCAACTGCGCCACCGCGATTGCAAGGAGCCAAGCATGTCCAACCAAGCCGTGATCGTCGACGCCGTCCGCACCCCGATGGGTCGTGGCAGGGCGGGCGGAGCCCTCTCCGAACTGCATGCCACCGACGTGCTCATGCCGGTGCTTATGGCACTGATAGAGCGCAATGGCATCGACCCAGGCAGTGTCGATGATGTGATCGCCGGCTGCGTGTCGCAGGCGGGCGAGCAGTCGGCCGGGGTCGGGCGCTTCGCGTGGCTCGCCGCGGGCTATCCCGACCACGTGCCTTCGACGACCATTGACCGCAAATGCGGATCCTCGCAGCAGGCGGTGCACTTCGCGGCGCAGGGCATCATGGCTGGTGCCTACGAGATCGCGATCGCGTGCGGTGTCGAGTCGATGAGTCGCGTGCCGATGGGCAGCGCCCGCATCGGCCAGAACCCGTTTTCACCGGCTGTGCTGGAGCGCTACAAGCCCGGCATGATCGGGCAGGGCGTGTCCGCCGAGCTGGTGGCCGACAAATGGAACATCGGCCGCGACGAAATGGACGCGTATTCGGCACAGTCGCACCAGCGCGCCGCCGCGGCGCGCGCGGCCGGACGCTTTGCGGCCGAGATCATTCCCGTCGATACTCCGGCGGGGCGCGTCGCGGAGGACGAGACCATCCGCGCGTCGACCAACACCGACGGGCTGGCGCAGCTCAAGGTGGCGTTCGCCAGCGACGACATGAAGGCGCGCTACCCGCATATCGACTGGCGCGTCACCGCCGGCAATTCCTCGCAGATCACGGACGGCGCTGCGGGGCTGCTCATCATGAGCGAGCGCATGGCCGCCAAGCTGGGCCTGAAACCGCGCGCCCGCTTTGTCGGCTTCGACGTGATCGGCGACGACCCTTTGATGATGCTCACCGCACCGATTCCGGCGACCCGACGCGTGCTGAAGAAAACCTCCATGGCGATCGATCAGATCGACCACATCGAAGTCAACGAGGCCTTTGCTTCCGTGCCGCTGGCGTGGCAACGCGAGTTCCATGCCGACCCTCTGCGCTTGAATCCGCTCGGCGGGGCGATCGCACTCGGACATCCGCTCGGCGCCTCTGGTGCGCGACTCATGACGACCATGCTCAACGCGCTGGAGCAAAGCGGCGGACGGTATGGATTGCAGACCATGTGCGAGGCCGGCGGCATGGCCAACGCGACGATCATCGAGCGTCTCTAGTACTACACCGGCTTGAGCGCCCGCGCCGGTCCGGTCGGTTTCTTGATCCGTAGCCGCGCTCCAGGCCGGACCACGCCGCCGGCGACGACCACGCCCATCACGCCCGCCTTGCGCACGAGGCGGCCGAAGGCATCGCGCTCGAGGACCGCGGTCATGAGTTTGGGACGGAAATCGTCGAGTTGACGGCAGGGGTTGCGCAGCCCGGTGATCCTGATCACCGCATCGTCGATGATGATTTCGGTGTCGGTCGCGAGCTTCAGGAGGTTCACGCCGCGCGTGGTGATGTTCTCGCCCAGTTCGCCCGGTTGGATGTCGTAGCCCTTGCGCTTGAGTTCGGTGAAAAGGCGCGCATCGATCAGGTGCACCTGGCGCAGGTTCGGCTGTGTGGGATCGCGCACCACCCGCGAGCGGTGCTTGACGGTCGCGCCGAAGTGCGCGTCGCCGGCCACGCCAAGACCCTCGACCAGGGTGATCTCCTCGACCGATTGCTTGCTGAACACATGGCTGGCGGCGCGGTGGACGGCCACAACGCTGGCACCGGTCAGACCGGGAACGAAGCGCATGATCACAAATGGCCTCCGCAAGCGCGGGCCCCGGCCACGGCAATCACGCGGCGGGAAAGCAGGGACTCAGGTTTCATCGACCGATTCTTGTTGTTTCGAGCAGGTCACCTACCAGGTCGATGAGGGCGGTTTTCTCACGCGCCGGCTCGAACAGCTGAGCCCGCTCGCGGCACTGGGCACCAAGGCGGGCCAAGAACCCGTCGGAGTCGTTCTGGGACAGCCGGCACTTTACCAAGAGCGCAGCGAGCTTGCGGGCATCGCCCCAGTCAAAGCAGCCGGCATAGCCGGAACCCAGCATGCCGCGGTTGCCGTCGATGCGACTGGCGATCACCGGCGTGCCGCTCTGCACAGCCTCCATGACCACGTGGGCACCACCCTCCATGCGGCTGGCATGCACCAGCACATGGGCGCGCTGTATGCGCCTGCGCGTGCCCTCATAATCCAACGCTCCCAGCCAGCGGTAGTTCCTGCATTCGGCCATGCAGGCGCGCGCCGCTTCACCCAGGCTTGCGTCCAGCGGCGCGCCGATGTGATCCAGGAAGATGTCATCGCGCTCGGCCAGGATCCGCGCGGCAGCGAAGTAGGTCTCGGGCGACTTCTCGTCGCGCAGGTGCCCCACCATCAAGGCGCGCAGGCGCACACCGGATTTGGCGAGTGTCTGGCGGGCAGGCGTCGACTGGAAGATGACGCGGGTCTTGCGCTTGAGCGCCGGCGCCAGCATGCGCGCTCCCAGTTCCTGCAATACCACCAGGCGGTCGGCCAGCTGCAGTGAGGCTTGCGCCTTGGCATCAGTTGCGATGTCACGGTACAGGTCTGTCCCGGTCAGCACCACCGCCAACGGGCGGCGCGGATTGGCATCGGCCCAGGTACGGATCGAGTCCGCCGACCGGCGCGCATGCAGGGCAAGCAGCAGGTCGGCTTGCTCGCCACGCCATTCGAGGGCGATGCGCGTAGCGAAGGCGCCTGAGAGCATGCGCGACCAGCGCCAGGCGGTCTGCCAGTTGCCGTTGTTGGACGACGCCAACGCCGGGGTAACGATAAGGACTTTCGGTCGCGTCATTTGCGCTTTATAGTCGCTTTCATGTCAGCCGGCACACCATCCCTGGACGCGAGCTCGGCCACCGCGGAAGCGGCGCGCACCGCCGGCGCCGCTGCGCTATCGCGCCTGCTGGTCGATGCGCGCGCGCGCACCCTGGCCGTGCACGACGCATATGCACAGGCCCTGCCGGGCCTGACTGTCCCGCAGCGCGGTGACCTCAACCCGCCGCTTTGGGAGCTGGGACACATCGGCTGGTTTCAGGAGTGGTGGATCGGGCGCAACCCGCAGAAAAGCAGCGGCAACGAGGCCGACCCGTTTGTCACGCGCCCGGAGTCGCTTCTTCCGAATGCCGATGCACTCTTCGATTCCAGTGCCGTCCCGCACGTGACGCGCTGGTCGCTGCCGCTGCCCGATGCCCGGCGCACCCAGGCCTACCTGGCGGACTCCCTTGAGCAGTCCTGCGATCTGCTCACCCGCGCCGGCACAGGCGATGCCGACCTGTACTTCTATCGCCTGGCCCTGTTTCACGAAGACATGCACAGCGAGGCGGGCATTTACATGGCGCATGGGTTGGGGTTCGCGGTGCCCGAGGTGGGTGTCCCGGAAGCTCACGCGCGCCACGACCTGCTGGTAGAAGCAAGCCGCGTGTGCCTGGGAAAAACGGACCGCGGGTTCGCGTTCGACAACGAACTCGAGGGCGCGGAAGTCGCGCTGGCCGCTCACGTGATCGATAGCGCGCCAGTCAGCAACGCCGACTTCGCCGCCTTTGTCGCTGCCGGCGGCTACGCAGATGCGCGTCTGTGGAGCGAGGCCGGCCGGGTGTGGCTTGCGCAGACCGGCGCGACTGCACCGCGCTTCTGGCGCCGCGCCGGCGCGGGCTGGGAACGGCGCTGGTTCGATCAATGGCTGCCGCTGGCCGCCGCAGAGCCGGTCATGAACCTGACCTGCCACGAAGCGGAGGCCTGGTGCGCCTGGGCCGGCCGGCGTCTGCCGACCGAGGTGGAGTGGGAACATGCCGCGCTTCACGTTCCAGGATTCATGTGGGGCTCGGTGTGGGAATGGACCGCCAGCCCGTTCGCACCTTATCCGGGGTTCGTCGCGCATCCGTATCGCGACTATTCGGCACCCTGGTTCGGCTCGCGACGTGTATTGCGCGGGGCCTCCGTGGCCACCCTCGCGCGCATGCGCCATGCACGCTACCGCAATTTCTTCACCCCGGAGCGCAACGACATCTTTGCCGGCTTTCGCACTTGCGCCCTCTGAGCAGCGCTGCGCAACTGGCAGCACACCAGTCGCAGGCTAAGGCTTCTTGGCCTTCGCCTCAGCCACAGCCTGCGCCAATTGCGAACCGTTCAGATAGTGCGGTACGCGAAACACCAGGCGCTTCCAGCGTTGCCAGAAGCTGTTGGAATTCGAGACTTCTTCCTTCCAATACTTCTCGGCCAAGGCTAAGTTCTTGACCGGATCGATGTTCCAGCCGTCGCGCGAGCCCTGACCGCCGAACATGTAGAGCTTGCCATTGATCATCATGAAGCTGTCGGCGTCGCCGCCCCACGGAATGCCGTAGACGATGCCGTTGGCGCAAAAGCCGCCGTACTGCGGCGCGTAGCGCGCCGGGTCCTTGTCGAACAAGGCCTTGTGCTCCGCGCTGGCAAAGCGGAACGTGACGCCTTGGTAAACGCTTTGCTGCAGGTTGGTGCCCTGTTGGTGGGTGCCCTTGGTGAAGTAGGAGACCACGTCATGGCCTCTGAGCATCAGGTGCTCGGCCGTGCCGTCGGCAACGGCGTTGACCGGCTTCAGTTGTGAAGACGGGTTTTGCGCCAGCATGGCGCCGCAGCCGCCCAACATCAAGCTGGCGCTGGCGGCCAGCAGCACGGCGGCACGGCGAAGGTGAATCAAGGTCAGGGTCATGGTG
>JBJXGS010000270.1:0-7639 GCA_046160545.1 Burkholderiales bacterium | reverse complement strand
CCGGTGCCGGGCTCGCCGGGGGAGTTCTACTGGTCGGGAGTGTTCGGCACCTACTTCTGGATCGACCCGGCCGAGAAGCTCGTGGCCATCCTCATGACGGCCGCACCCGAGGTGCGCCGCCACTATCGCGCGCTGATGCGTAGCCTTACCTACCAGGCACTGGCTGACTGAAGCGTGCGACAGGTTCGCGGTGGCTGGCCGCGCGTTCATCGAAACTGACGATATGCCCGCGCGTGATCAGGAGTAAGTTCCGAATACGGCACCATTCACACGAGGCCCGCCATGCCCAAGCCGCACGTCGTCAACGTCCAGTTCAATAACGAACGCGTCTTCTGGGGCGACTACGCCAGGCATTTCCTGGCCGAAGGCGACAGCTGGTTCGGCTGGGCGCACCTGAATCTGGTGCCGTCGTCGAACCTCCTGGAACAGTTGTCGCTCAGGCACTCGGCAGTTGTCATCAGTTATGCGTACTCGGGTGACACCATGCGCAACATGGGCGAGCAGTGTTCCAACAGCGCCTTTGCCCAGGAGGTCAGCTCGCAACCCTACGAGGCCATCCTGCTCTCCGGCGGTGGCAACGACCTGATCGACGCGCTGCCCCACGTGCTGCGCGCCACCGACCCTGCCGCACCGCCGACGCGCGCCGCGGATTGCGTCAATGCCGCTGCGCTGGACCTGCTGTTCGACTCCTATGTGTTGCCCAATTACAGGCAGATCATCGACTATCGCGCCACGGGCGCCGCTGCCAACCGTACTACGCCGGTATTGATCCACACCTATGACGTGCCGACCCCGCGCGACGCCCCGGCGACCCTATTCGGCAAATCGGCGGTAGGGCCCTGGCTGCTTCCCGCGCTCATCGCCGCGCGCGTGCCGCCGGCCCTGCACATTGAGGTCGTTACCATCATCTTCGCGCGCATGGAGGCCAAGCTCCTGACGCTGGATGACCCAGCTTCGCAGGTGCATGTGCTCAAGACCTCGGGCACCATCGCCCCGGCACTGGCAAACCAGACCGGGCTCTCCGGCGACTGGATCAACGAGATCCACCCCGACGCGCACGGCTACGCGCTGATCGCTGCCAAGCTGGCCAAGCGACTCGCCGAACTCAACGTCGACTGACCCCGCTTAAGCATTCGCACCTGGCCTGGTGATGCGCTTCGCCGAACGGCTGGTCATCCTGCGCCGCATGTGCACGCTGGTGTTTTTCAGCCTCTTCACGGTCGTGGGCGGCAACCTCGTGCTTCTGTTTGTGCCGCAGGCGCGCGAGACCCTCTTTGCGCTGGATGACGGCAGCGTCGCGGACCTTTTGCGCTTCACCTGGCTGGCGCTGGCCTACCTGTACTGGGCCTTCACCGCATGGTTCGTGTCCAGACTCATGCTGGGGCGACGCTTTCCGCACGACCGCGTCGGTATCGATGCGCAGAGGGCACCGTTCGCCGAAGCCTGTGCGCGCTGGCTGCCGCGCCTGCTGGGGGTCGTCGCCACCCTGCCGCTGGGCGTGGCCATCGCCTTCGTGCACCTGGACTACGGGCTGATTCTCGGTCTACTTTCGCTGATGTTCCTGGGTTTTGTCTGGAAGCGCCGCTCCTTCTCAAGCCTGATCGATGCGCGCGACGCCAGCGTCTGGCCCGGCGTATATTACGGCAGCTTCGAGCGCATCGGCCCCAAGGGCCGTACCTTCATCGCCTTCCTGGTCACGATATCGTGGGCGGTCTTCCTGGCAGTGTGGCTATGGCCGATCGAAGCCGCGCGCGCCCTCGGTGCGCCCGCGCTGCTGCTGGTGGCGCTGGCCTCGTGGACGCTCACCGGGAGCATGCTTCTGACCTATTGGCCGCGCACGCGCGGCCGGATGTCGCTCCTGTGGGTGCCGGTGATACTCCTGATCGTGTTCTCGGGGTTCGACAACCATCGCGTCGCCGGCCCGCGCGAAGCGATGCCCAAGAACGACTGGCGCGGGGAACGCCCTCCTCTCATGGCGCATTACGACCACTGGATGCGCGATCATCCGATCGGCCAGCCGGTCTACCTGGTCGCAGCATCGGGCGGCGCCAGCCGCTCGGCCTACTGGACCGCGGCGACCCTCGTACGTTTCGAGGAAGAAGCACGCGGCAAGGGGCTGCGTTTCGCGCAAAACATCTACATGTACTCCGGCGTTTCCGGCGGCAGCCTGGGTATCGCGTCTTTCGCTGCGCTTGCGGCCGCGCGACCCAGCGGCCCGCTTCGCGCGGAGTTGCTTGAATTCGTCGGGCGGGACTTTCTCTCGCCGCTGGTCGGGATGGCCCTCTTTCCCGACCTTTTGCAGCGTTTTGTCCCGATCGACTGGCTGCACCCGACCGATCGTTCCCTGGCGCTGGAACGCGCCTGGCAGCAGGACTGGAAGTCAATCGTCAATGGCACGGTGTGGAGCGAAGCACCAACGGCGATGCACCTTGGCAAGCGCGCCCCGCTGATGGTCTTCAACACCACGCGCCTGGAGGACAACCTGCGCCTTATGCAGTCGAACGTGCGCTTCGATCTTGATGAGGCGTTCGACCTCTTCGAGCTTCATTTCGACACCGCCCGCATGACCCTGGCCGGCGCAGTCCACAACAGCGCGCGATTTCCGTATGCCAGCCCGCCGGGACTGGTGCACTGCGTTACAAGACCCGGGGGCAAGGAGCCACAAGATTGCGCCGGCTCCAGAGGCTGGGGCCGCCTGGGCGATGGGGGTTACCACGAGACGAGTGGTGCGGCCACGATCCTGGACGTCATCGGAAAACTGATTCAGGAAAAGCGGGTGCGCCACAGCAGTGCCGGACTCATTGCCTGTCCGACGCCGGAAGCGAGCGCCGAGACATGCTCGCCGGTGGTTGTGATCCAGCTGGAAAACCTGCCGACCGGGCAAGCCGCCGAATGGCAATTCGATGCCGCCGGAAAGTCACACGCCGACCGGCAACTGCAGCCGGTCGCCTCGTGGCGACTGCCGGAGCTCTCCGCACCGCTGCAGGGGCTGGTGAAGTCCTGGCAAAGCGCCGGCAAGCGTGCCGACTGGCGCTTGGCGCAGCTCGCCGGGGCAGAACGCTACGTCGAGCTGCGGCTGCCGTCGTTCACCGGCCGAGTGGGGACAATCGACGCGCGGCGCGAGCCTTCGATGAACTGGTACCTGGACAAGGACTCCCGCAGCGTGCTCGACACGGTACCCTGGATCGCGCGCGAGGTTGCGCCTGGTTCGCCTGAAGCCTTGCTATTTGCCAATGCGGCTCGCTTACGGGCGTGCATGGCGACAAACTCTCCGCCTGCCACGAACCCACCATGCCGACCCGACTCTCGCCACACTTCAGCCTCGAAGAACTGACCGCCAGCCAGACCGCCGCGCGCGAAGGCATAGACAACATGCCGGACGCGGAAGCGAGGCACAACCTTGCAAGGCTGGCTGCAACCCTCGAGGAGGTGCGCACACTGCTGGGCGGCGTGCCGATCATTATCTCCAGCGGCTACCGCAGCCCTGCACTGAACCGGCGCGTCAAGGGCGCACGCGCCAGCGCCCACATGACGGGACTGGCGGCAGACTTCACCGCGCCGGCCGCGGGCACGGTCCTGCAAGTGGCACGCAAGATCGCTGCCTCGCATATCGAGTTCGATCAACTGATCCACGAGTACGGTGCCTGGGTGCACATGGGGTTGGCCGCTGCGGACAGCACTGCGCGGCGCCAGACGTTGTCTATCTTTCGCGGAACCGGCTACCTGCCGGGCCTGATCAAGACGCCGCAGGCATGATCCATCGGTGCGACCGCCGACCAGGCAGGCGACCGGCGGCCTCGCTTCAGGCCGGCTCCAGATAACTCTGGAACACCCCCACGTGCACCTGCGCCGCGTCGGCGCCCTCGGGCCACAGCTCCGTGGACTCAAAGCGCACGTCGTAAGTGGGCTCGTCGGCCGCGGCCACGCCATGGGCATGCGCGTCGGGAAACGGGTAGAGAGGCGACTCGCCCACCACCACGCCCACCTTGCCGCGAATGTAGCCGGGCATGCGCACATGCCCAGGAATATGCAGGTCGCGCACGCGCACCCGCTCGCCGCTGGAAAAGCTGCGTCGCTGTGGCTCATTGGCCCGGCCGGCTGCGCTCGGCAGCGATAGTGGAAAGCTGCCTGCGGCGCGCTCCTCGAGCTCCGCGCGGGTCACGACGCCCTTTTCCACGCACAGGGTCGCCAGGCTGGTTAAGGTGCGCTCGAAGTAGCTCGCGTTCACGTAGTGGCGCGGCTCCATGCGTTCGATCGCGTGGCGATACTCGTCCATGTTGAAGATGCCGCGGCGCACCGCCAGGGCATACAGCGCATTGATGCGCACTTCCCAGGCGGCGTGAAACGCCTGCGCGTCGCGGCGAAAGTTGACGCGGCCGAAACCCTGCCGGCCGCCCATGTCGTGCATCCCGTCCATGTCGTCTCTCCCGTCTTCTAAAGGCGTGCCACGCCGATCATGCCGTCGCGCGTCACCAGCCCGGCCAGCCTGTCCTCGGGCCAGCCGATCGTGTGCGCGGGCTGCACCGGCAGCACCATGTAGCGCGTGTCGGCGGTGGTGTCCCAGACCCTGATCTCGACTTCCTCGGGCAGGTCGAGCCCCATTTCGCGCAGTACCGTGCGCGACTGGCGCACTACCCGCGCCCGGTACTCCAGGTCCTTGTACCAGTCCGGCGGCACGCCGATGATGGTGTAGGCCGTGCACGAGCACAGGGTGCAGCAGATCACATTCTGCAGCAGGGGCGTGTTCTCCAGCACCACTAGGTGCCGGTGATGGGGTGGCATGGAAAGCCCGAGTTCCATGATCGCCTCGCGCCCGTTGGCCAGTAGCCGGGCGCGAAATGCCGGGTCGCTCCAGGCGCGCGCGATCACGCGCGCGCCATTGCGCGGCAGCCACTCCTCGGTCGCCTTGTGCTCCAGCTCGGCGACGAGGTTGGCGTCGAAGCCGCGCTCGGTGAGCGCCGCCTCGATCGCGGCGACCCTCCGCTCGACCGGCGCGACGCCGGAAGGTGATGATGCTGAAGGGTTCATGCTGTCGTCCTCCCTCGTAGTCTTAGTTCGGTCCGTCCTTGCGCATGCGTGTCTCGATCTCGCGCAGGCGCGCGTAGAAAGCCCGCCCCAGGCGTGCCATCGGCCGCGTCGCGTGGTCCTCCAGCAGATCGACACGATGCTGTTTGCCTTCGCGCGCGCCACGATACACGTTCTGCGCGATGTGCACATGCACCACATCGCCCATGATCCAGTGATTGGTGCCCAGATCCAGGATGTCGCGCAGCCTGCATTCGTAGGCAACCGGCGTGCCGGCCACGCGCGGCGGACGCACCGCCGTCGACGGCGCCTCGGTCAGATTGAAGCGCGTGAATTCGGAAACCCCGTGCGGCAAGTCCTGCGCCGAATCGACCATCGCGTCCAACAGCGCCTCGGGCGACAGGTTGACGACGAACTCGCCGTTGGCACGGATGTTGAGCAGCGTGTCCTTGGAAACCCGCTTCTCGTCGTTGTGGTTGTCGCCGCGCGGTCCGCAGGAAAAGCCCAGCACCGGTGGCGACGGGCAACAGACATTGAAGAACGAAAACGGCGCGACGTTGGACACCCCGGAGGCATTGATCGTCGAGACCCAGGCGATCGGCCGCGGGATGATCGAGTCGCGCAGCAGGAAGTACATCTCCGCGGGCTGAAACTCGGCGACGGGGAGAGAGATGGTCGGGGGAATCACGGCAGACATTGTGGCGCAGCTCGGCAGGACGGGCGGGAGGCGCAAAGATACAGCATCACTCGCCATCGTCAGAGTTTCAGCGGCGCCGCCGCGTAGCTGACTCACCGGCCATAGCGGCCGGCTTGGACGGGGGCTGGCGCCGGAATTTGGCCGCCGGGCGCAGCCGCGCGGCAGGTTCACTCAGCACGTCGATGGTCACCGGCGACTTGTAGGCCGCCATGACCAGGTCGCGCATGTGCTCCAGGTGACCGCGCCAGAAGCTTTCCACCGCCTCCGGCATGCCGCTACGCATGAGTTCGAGCGCGATCTCGCGACTGCGGATGCTTTCCAGCCGCAACCGCGCAACGCCGGCATTCTCGATGGTGCGCGCGGTGACGTGCTCGTGTTGGCTGCGGATGATGTCGTAGATCAACGCTGCCAGCAGATTCAAGGTGTTGTTCCCACAGTGCCGCGCCAGCAGCATCGAGAAGGCGGCGCTGAGGTCGGCATAGCGAATCGGGTCGCTCTCGGCCACCTCGCGCGCCGCCGCAATGTTCGCTTCCAGCGCGGCAAAGGCGGCCGCGTCGCGGCGCCGCGCAAGAAGGCCCGCGGCGGGCGGTTCGATGATGGTGCGTGCGATCCACACGTCTTCGAGCGTGGTGCGCTGCATCTGCAGGAAAACGCCGACCTGCCGCGCCGCAGCGGACAGATCGATCCCGCTGACCCGTGCGCCGCCGTGCTTGCCGCGCTGAATGGTGATCAGCGACTCCGACTCGAGCATGCGCAGCGCCTCGCGCAGCGTCGGGCGCGAGATCGCGAACTCCGCTCGCAGCAGGTTTTCCGGGTGCAGCTTGTCGCCGGGCTTCAGGCGTCCGGCGACGATCTGGCGTCGCAACTCGGCGGCGACGACCTCGGCAGCCTTGGGCTTGCGCCGGGCGGACGGACGGCCGCCGCCCGGCCCCGGGGAGGGTGAACTCTTCATCGGCAGCAGGCAGGGAGTCGTGGAGTCATGGCACAGGGCGTCAGCGGTGCACAAAACGGACTTACACCGCCGTTTAAATGGTTATACAATAAAAACAGGCCGTCTCGCGACGAGGCCGCTCTATCCAAAGGAGGCAGACATGCAGGTTTCGACTCGATTCGCCAGGCTCGTCCTGGCCGGTTGGGCGACAGGGTTGGTCGCCACGCTCGCCAGCGCCGCAGTCTTCGCGCAGACCGGGCCTTTCCCCAGTCGCCCGATGCGCCTCATCGTTCCCTACTCGGCCGGCTCTGGCAGCGACGTGGTGGCACGCACCATCGGCCAGAAGATCGCGGAACAGTCGGGGCAGCCGGTCATCGTCGAAAACCGCGACGGCGGCGGCAGCCTGATCGGCACCATGGCCGCGGCCAAGTCGCCGCCCGACGGCTACACGATGCTGATCGCCGCCAACCCCTTTGTCATCCTGCCCAGCCAGAGCGCCAAGCCGCCCTACGACCCGACGCGCGATTTCGTCCCCATCGCCAAGATCGCGGTGATTCCGCTGGTGCTGGCGGTCGCGCCGAATGTCGCGGTCAACAACGTGCGCGAACTGGTCGCGCACGCCAGGGCCAACCCGGGCAAGCTCAGCTACGCCTCGTCGGGCCCGGGGACGATCAGCCAGCAGGAGATGGAGTTGTTCAAGCAGGTCACCGGCCTGGACATCTTCGAGGTGCCCTACAAGAGCACGGCGCAGGCGATGACCGACACCAT
The DNA here is from genome assembly GCA_046160545.1 of Burkholderiales bacterium. Lineage (GTDB taxonomy): Bacteria > Pseudomonadota > Gammaproteobacteria > Burkholderiales > JAEUOS01 > JAEUOS01. The sequence goes on along the minus strand of JBJXGS010000270.1, from coordinate 218 downwards.
CGGCGGGCAGGTCGCGCTTTTTCCCGGGATCATGCCCCTGACCCTGCCGCACATTCGTGCCGGGCGCGTGCGCGCGCTCGCCGTCTTCGACTCGCAGCGCTCCGCGCAGCTGCCCGACGTGCCGACGATCAACGAAGACCTGAAGATCCCCGGCTATGTGCCAACCCCGGTCTGGTACGGTTTCGTCGCGCCGGCAGGCACGCCGCGTGAAGCCACCA
>JBJXGS010000269.1:0-4131 GCA_046160545.1 Burkholderiales bacterium | reverse complement strand
CCGCCGCTGCTGCTGGTGCTGGATGGCATCACCGACCCGCACAACCTGGGCGCCTGCCTGCGCGTGGCAAATGCCGCCGGGGCGCATGCGGTGATCGCGCCCAAGGACCACGCGGCGGGCATCAACGCCACGGTCTCCAAGGTGGCGAGCGGCGCGGCCGAAATCACGCCGTACTTCATGGTCACGAACCTGGCGCGGACGTTGGCCGACCTGAAGGATCGGAACATCTGGATTGTTGGGTCCGACGAAAAAGCAGAAAAAACCCTTTTTGCGGCAGACCTGCCCAGTTCCATCGCCTGGGTTCTCGGCGCGGAAGGGGCGGGCATGCGCCGCCTGACGCGCGAATCCTGCGACCTTCTGGTGAAAATCCCCATGGGCGGAGCGGTGGAGAGCCTGAACGCCTCCGTAGCGGCGGGGATCTGCCTTTTCGAGTCCGTGAGGCGAGGGAATTTGCCCGGTCGGGGATCGTAAAGTGGCGCAGGTTTGAACGACCGCTTTCGACGGCGGGCTCAACCGGTCATTGGCGCCGACCCGCAATGCAGCGCATCGGGAGCGGTAAATTTGTTAGGAATTGTCAATGCGCGCACATAATAAAGTTCGTTCGTACTCATTCGTACTATTGCGCCTGACGGGTTTGAGCGTATTCTGCCAACTGGGGCTAAGAGAATTCGCCGCCCCCCGGCAAGCATCAAAGCAAGCATATCGTTTTCCTACGAATCGAGGTCAGCATGCCCCATCCTATGAATTTCATCGCCAGTCTGCTTGCCGGCGCGACCCTAATGCTGGGCGGCATCGTTTCTGCGCTTGCTCAGACTTGGGACGGTGAAACCAATACCAACTGGGGCACTGGCACCAACTGGTCAGGCGACAGCGTGCCTGCCGTAACCGGGACCGTCCTCGTCAACAATGGCAGTCTCGCCAATCAACCCAGCATCCTTGCGGGCGATAACTTCAGCGCCCAGCACACCGGGATCAGCGCAGGCAGTCTGACAATTGAAGGCAGTTTGCTTTCAACCGTCACCGTCAGCAATTCAGGATCATTCATCGTTCAATCCGGCGGTGTACTCGATGGCAACGTCACCACCACCGGCGGAGCATTCAGCAATTACGGTGTTATCACTGGCAACGTCACCACCAACGGCGGAATATTCAACAATTTCGGTGTTGTGCTGGGCAGCACCGTGCTGGGGGGCTCCGTGGGCGGCACTGTTTCTGGGCAGATTCGGAGTTGGGAGGGTGGAACCAATACCAACTGGGGCACTGGCACCAACTGGTCAGGCAACAGCGTGCCTACCGTAACCGGGACCGTCCTCGTCAACGGTGGCGGTCTCGCCAATCAACCCCGCATTCTTGCGAGCGATAACTTCAGCGCCCAGCACACCGCGATCACCGCAGGCAGTCTGACGATTGAAGGCAGTTTGCTTTCAACCGTCACCGTCGGCACTTCAGGATCGTTCATCATTCAATCCGGCGGTGTACTCGATGGCAACGTCACCAACGACGGCGGTACAGTCAACAATTCCGGTGTTGTCACTGGCACCGTCACCAACGCCGGAACGCTTCACGCATCGAATGGCGCCTCCTTCGATGACTTGTCGAACGCCGGCCTGTTTGACCTGGATGGCGGCGCAACCAACATTGTGGGCACCCTGACACTGGGATCAACCTCCATGTTGAGCGTTCAAATGGCAGACTACGCGTCTGGCGGCCTACCAATCATGGCCGGCGACGCCGAACTTGGCGGCGTGCTCGTACTCGATTTCAGCAGCATCCTCTTCATCGACGATTTCTGGGCGTTCGACCTAATCCGCGTTGGGGGGAATTTTACGGGTGACTTTTCCGGGTTCCAAGTTTCGGGTCTCGCACCCGACCTGTCGTTCTCCACCAGCAAACTTTACGACTCTTACACGGTCATCGTTGAACGGGGGGTCACAACACCAGTGCCCGAACCCGAAACTTACGCCATGCTGCTTGCTGGTCTAGCCCTACTCGGATTCGCGGCGCGCCGCAGGAAGCAGAAGGAAGCCGCTCTCGCTTAACCGCGGGATGCCCCAAACAAACCCGCTTCGGCGGGTTTTTTGTTGCCCATACCAAGCGGATCCGGCCTGCCGCGCATGACCGCTCCTGGCCGATAGTGCTGATTCGACGCGCGGACCCGGTCCGATATTGCGGCGCTTGCGTAAGTCCCGGAAACTGCTTAGAATTCGGCCCCCTTCGCCCTTGGGGCGATCCTTAATGCATCCTCCGGGATGCGCATCCTTGCCACACTGCCTACGCATTGCAGGTGGCTTACCCATAAGGAGAATGACCGAATGCGGCATTACGAAATCTGTTTCATCGTCCATCCGGACCAGAGCGAGCAGGTCCCGGCCATGGTCGAGCGCTACAAGGGCATCGTCGGCACGCGCAACGGCAAGGTGCATCGCCTCGAAGACTGGGGCCGCCGCCAGCTTGCCTACCCGATCGCCAAGGTGCACAAGGCGCACTACGTCCTCATGAACATCGAGTGCGACGGCGAGACCATCGCCGAGCTGGAGCATTCGTTCCGCTTCAACGACGCGGTGCTGCGCCACCTCACGGTCAAGATGACCAAGGCCTTTGTCGAGCCCTCCCCGATGATGAAGGAGGAGAAGTCCCGCTCGATGATGGGCGAGGGCGGCACCGCGGCCCCGGTTGCTGCGCCCGCCGCTGCGCCGGCCGCTTGAGCGGCCCGGCAAACCAAGTCGTGCTCTCCGGCGTGGTCACCGAATTGAAGGCGTTGCGCTACACGCCGGCCGGAGTTCCGGTCGTCGAGTTCCGCCTGCGCCACGAATCGGAGCGCGCCGAGGCCGGCGCGCAGCGCAAGGTGAACGCCGAGATCGACGCGGTCGCCTTCGAAACCCAGGCGCGGCTGATCGCGGCCGGGACGCTGGGCAAGGCGCTGAAGGCCGAAGGATTTCTGTGTGCGAAGAGCCGGCAATCGAAGAAGCCGGTGCTGCACGTAACGAACATTGAATTCATGGAAGGGAATTAAGATGCCTCCACCGAGACGCGGCAAGGGTAAGGGAAAGTTCAAGGGCAAGGACAAGAAGGACCGGGGACAGCGCGCGCTTTTCCGGCGCCGCAAGTTCTGCCGCTTCACCGCGGAGAAGATCGAGTTCGTCGACTACAAGGCGATCGACATCCTCAAGGACTTCATCAACGAGAACGGCCGCATCATCCCGGCCCGCATCACCGGCACGTCGGCCGGCTACCAGCGCCAGCTCTCTACCGCCGTCAAGCGCGCGCGGTTCCTGGCCCTGATGCCCTATACCGACCTGCACTGAGGAGCCTGCAATGCAAGTCATCCTGATGGAAAAGCTGGCCAACCTCGGCAACCTCGGCGACGTGGTAAAGGTGAAGGACGGCTATGCCCGCAACTACCTGATCCCGCAGGGCAAGGCCAAGCGGGCGACGGACGAGAACCTGAAGGCCTTCGAGGCGCGCCGCGCCGAGCTGGAGAAGGCCCAGGCGGCGGCGCTCGCGCAGGCGCAGGAGCGCGGCGCCAAGCTCGAGGGCATGAACCTGAAGATCGCGCAGAAGGCGGGCGTGGACGGGCGGCTGTTCGGCTCGGTGACCAACTACGACGTGGTCGACGCGCTGAAGGCGCAGGGTTTCGAGGTGGAGCGCGCGAACGTGCGCATGCCGACCGGTCCCCTCAAGCAGGTCGGCGAGTTCCCGTTGCAGATCGCATTGCACACGGATGTCGTTGTCACGATTACGGTTACGGTGGTCGGCGAAGCCTGAAAATAATTTTTCACTGACGTTTTGTTTGCGAAAGGGCTGGCGACAGCCCTTTTTCTTTTCTAGAATGGGTTCAGTCCCATGGCCCAACCCCAAGCGCGCCGCAGCGAGACCGGCGATCCACAACTTCTCGCGCTGCGGGTGCCCCCGCACTCGGTCGAGGCCGAGCAGTCGCTGCTGGGCGGCCTGCTGCTCGACAACCAGGCGTTCGACAGGATCGCCGACCTGGTCGCGGCAGAAGACTTCTACCGCGACGACCACCGGCGCCTCTACCGCCACCTCGCCAAGCTGATCGGCGAAGGCAAGCCGGCCGACGTGGTCACGGTGGCCGAGTCGGTCGAGGCGAGCGAGGACAAGGACCGCACCGGC
>JBJXGS010000268.1:0-10751 GCA_046160545.1 Burkholderiales bacterium | reverse complement strand
GCTGCCACCTTCTCGCGACCCTCGAAATAGCCGTCGTACTGGCCGTGCAGCGTGCCCAGCCACTCTGCGAGCGTGCACGGCGGCGTTGGCGCCAGGTTGACGAAGATGAGGGTGTTCCAGACCTCCGCATGCACCGGCATAAGGCCCAGTGTCGCGCGATCGACATCTTCGAATTCCTTCTCGTCGGTGATGAGCTTGAGTTCGCCCTGGGCGTCATAGACCCAGCCGTGGAAATTGCAGGTGAAGTTGGGGCGCGTGCCGCGGCCGCTGCGCACGACCTTGTTGCCGCGATGCCTGCAGACATTGTGGAACGCCCGCACACGATCATCCTGGCCGCGCACCACCAGGAGCGACATTTCGAAGGTGGGGATGTCGTAGACGAAATAGCTGCCCTTGTGCGGCAATTCCTGCGTGTGCCCGATCGCAAGCCAGGCGCGCCGCCAGATGCGTTCCTTCTCGATCGCGAAGCGCTCCGGCGTGATGTGCGCCGACAGGTCGATGCGCGAGGGCAGGTCGGCGATGTCGCCGCGGAAGATCGATTCGGTCGTGGCTGCGGCGTGCATGGTCTGCGTGTCGGGCGCTTTGGAATGGCCGGCGCCGAGTATCCCGTTACGCGACGCGATGCGTCAATCGGAAAGTGGCGACCATCACCGATGCATATTGAGCGGAGCCATCCGATTCAGTCTGACGGTGGCCCCGGCGGCGCCTCGCGCCCATCCGCCACTCTGGCCCGATACGCCCGCGGCGCCACCCCGGCGGCACGCGAGAAGAATCGGCTGAAGTACGCCGGATCGTCGAAGCCCAGGTCGGCTGAGATCGACGCGGCAGTCGCCGTCGAATGGGCCAGTTGGCGTCTTGCTTCGAGCATGAGTCGCTCGTGCAGCAAGGCCAACGCGCTCATCCCGGTGGTTGCGCGACATACCCGGCTCAAGTGATCCGGGGTCACGCCCAGGCTTACGGCATAGAAGTCGAGCGAGCGCTCGCGGCGAAAGTGCAGTTCGATGAGGGAACGAAAGCGATGCGTGAGCGCGTCGCGCAGTGCAGCTTGGCGTAGCGCCGGGGCGGGCGGCGCGCCCAGACGCACGACCTTCAATACCAGCAGGGTCGCCAGCGCGGCCAGGGCTTCCGCGCGACCGGGCCGGCTGGCGCCGAATTCGTCAGCGATGCGTGCGAACAGGTCTTCGACGGCGGCCGTTTCAGCGCCCAGCGCACCAGGGTCCAGGACGATGCTGCGCTCCAGGCGGGCCACCAGTGCCGGCGACGCGCCGAGGCTCTTCAACAGGCCCGCGCTCGGCAGCGTGGCCTGACGACCCGCGCTGCCGCGCGCATAGGCGAACGCGTGCACAGTCCCCGGCGCGATGATCCACAGCGCCGGCGCCTTGACCCGAAGTGGTGCGCCGTCGATGCTGCCCTCGACCGCGCCGCGCGAGAGCAAGTGCACCTGATGCAGACCAGAGTGGCGATGCGCGGGAATCGTCCAATGGTATTCGCGGCCGCGCGCAGCGATGGTTTCGTAATGCAGGCAGTCGTCCGGCTGGAAGTGGCGGACTTCGCGGAAGGCGATCATCCGCGGTGCAGAAGGGTGAAACGCTTCGGGGGTGCGGCGCGGCATGGCAGCGGGGGCGGGCGAAGATCCGGACAAAGGACAGAGGGAAGGGGCGCGTTGCGACAAAGCCGACGCCGGAAATGTACAAGCCTGGCGTCGTTTCGTCCATGGCGCCGGGCCCGATCGACGCCTAATCTGCGTGCATCGACGGCAGACCCGGTCGCCTCGCCAACGGAGACAAACATGCAACGCACCCGTCGCGCCCTCCTGGGTGCCGGCGCCCTTGCCGCTCTCGGCCAGGCTCTGCCGGCCCGCGCGCAGATCGCCGGTACCGCTTCAATCATCTCCGGCTTCCCCGCCGGCGGCATGGGCGACGCGATCTCGCGCCCCATGGCCGAGCGCCTGCGCGGCCGCTACGCCGCCAACGTCATCGTCGACGCCAAGACCGGCGCCGGCGGGCGCATCGCGGTTGACTTCGTCAAGCGCGCCGCGCCGGACGGGCTCACGATCCTGCAGATCCCGAGTTCCATCATGGTGCTCTATCCGCACATCTACAAGAAGCTCGCCTACGACCCGCTGACCGACTTCATCCCCGTGGCGAGCACGGCGGTCTACGACATCTCGTTCACCGCCGGGCCAGGCCTGCCGGGCGAGATCCGCAGCCTGGCCGACTTCCTCAAGTGGGCACGCGCGAATCCCAGGCTCGCCAACTACGGGATTCCGGCCGCCGGTTCCTCGCTCAACTTCGCCGGGATGATGTTGAAGCGGGCGGCCAACTTCGAGTTCACGCCCATCGCCTACAAGGGCGGCGCACCGCTGCTGCAGGACCTCCTGGGCGGGCAGGTGCCAGTCAGCTTCAATGTGCTGGGCGAGGTGCTGCCGCACGTGCGCTCAGGCAAGCTGCGCTCGCTCGCCGTGGCCACCGCGCAACGCTCGCGCTTCCTGCCGGATGTGCCGACCTTCAGCGAGCAGGGTCACCCGGAAGTGGTGCTCAACGAGTGGCTGGGCTGGTTTCTGCCCGCGAAGACGCCGGCGGAAACCGTGCGCCGCCTGGGCGCGCTGGTGCGCGAGGGACTGGCCGCGCCGGAATTCGTCGAGGGCCTGGCCACGCGCGGGCTCCTGCCCCTGGCCCTGTCCCAGGAGGAGTTCGCCGCCATGTTCAAGCGCGACTACGACAAGTGGGCAGTCGTGGCCAAGGCCACCGGCTTCGTCGCCGAGGAATGAGCGCGTGAGCGACACCCTGCGCCTGAACGGCGCGCAAGCACTGGTCCGGTCCCTGCTCATCGAGGACCTGTCCCAGGTCTTTGGCCTGGTCGGCGGCAAGTTGGCGCCCCTGCTCAAGGCCATCGCGGGCGAGCCGCGGCTCACCTACACGGGCGTGCGCCACGAGGCCGCCGCGGCCATGATGGCGGCGGGCTACGCGGCCGGCACGGGCAAGGTCGCGCTGGCCCTGGGCGAGATGGGCCCGGGCACCCTCAACCTGGCCTCGGGCCTGGGCGTGGCGTTCAACAACAACCTGCCAGTCCTTGCGATCACGACCAACCAGCACCGCGCCGCGGCCTATCCGCACAGCGGCATGTTCATGGACCTGGATGCTCTGGCGCTGACGCGGCCGATCACCAAATGGAACGCGGTGGTGCACGACCCGCGGCGCATTCCGGAGCTGGTGCGGCGCGCGTTTCGCGAGGCGCTCTCCGGCCGCCCGGGCCCGGTTCACCTCGATGTGCCGCAGGACGTACTGGCGGCGCCCTGCGAATTCGGCGCCGATGCCTTCGACCTCGCGCCGGCGCAGTACCGCGCACTCACGCGGCCCCGTCCCGACCGAGCGGCCCTGGCGGAAGCCGCCCGGCTCATCGCCGGCGCCCGCCGGCCGCTGATCATCGCCGGCGGCGGTGTCGTCGCCAGCGGTGGCGCGCCGCAGGTGCGCGCCCTGGCCGCCCTCCTCAAGGCGCCGGTGCTGCCCACCCAGATGGCGCTGGGCGTGATCGCCAGCGACAGCCCGCATTTCATCGGCCACGGCGGGCTCATCGCCGGCGAAGCTGTCTGGCAGGCCATCGCGCGCGCCGACGTTGTGGTGTCGGTCGGGTGCCGGCATTCTTCGTGGATGTGGGACGAGCGCGGCCCGCTGGTGCGGCGCACGCACCGCGTCATCAGCATCAATCTTGACCCCGCCGCACTGGGCGCACCGGTCGCCCATGATGTGGCGATGCAGGCCGATGCCGCCGCGGCGCTCGACGATCTGCAGGACGCGCTCGCGGATGCCGGGCCGACCGCGAGCGAACCGGGATGGCTGAACGAGGCGCACGGCCTGCGCCGTGCCTACCGCGCGAAGCTCGACGGACTCGCCGACGAACCGGGCGAGGTCATGCATCCGGCCGCGCTCGCGCGGGCGGTCGCCGATTCCTTCCCGGCCGATGCGCTGGCGGTCTACGACGGCGGGCACACGACCTTCTGGAGCAATGACTTCACGCCGGTGGCCGCGGTGCGCACGCGCTTTCACGACCCGATGATGAGCCACCTGGGATTCGGCCTCCCGTACGCGCTGGCGCTGAAGCGCGCGCACCCGACGCGGCCCGTGCTCCTCATGACCGGCGACGGCGCCTTCGGCTTCACGTTGAATGAACTCGATACGGCGCGCCGCTACGGCCTCGCGGTCATCGTGGTGATCCACAACAACGCCGCCTGGGGCATCATCCGCGCCGGGCAGAAAAACCAGGGCGGTTTCGAGCTCGGCTCCCTGCTCGAAGGCACCGACTATGCGGCGATCGCGCGGGGCTTCGGCTGCCATGGCGAGGTCGTCTCGAATGTGGCCGACCTCGGCCCGGCCATTGCCCGCGCGCTGGCCTCCGGGATGCCGGCGGTGCTCGACTGCCGCACGCGCTTCGTGCCCCACCCCTGCCTGCCCGGCTTCGGCGCGATGAACCGCTACGGGTTCGACGCATTGGCCGGCATCACCACGGCGGTCAGTGCCGCGGCAGGCGCCGCATCATCCGCGCCTCCGTCAATCCAGAAGGCATCATGAGGACGCTTGCGCTCGCGCAGGCCGACCGCATCAGCGCCGCCGCATTCGACTGAGCGCACGCGAACAGGATCAAGCCCCTGGGCGTGGTCGTCCTGGACGACGGTGCGACCATGTTCCGCATCGACGTGGCCCGCGGCGTGCGGCGCGGCTAAAATCGGGATCGGACGAATCGCCTCGGTCCGACGTTAGCGTTGCGAATGGACAAGCCGTGGGTTCCGAATCAAACGACATGATGCGCCGGGTGATGTTGATCGACGACGATCCAACATTCGTGCGTCTGGCCGCGCATTACCTGGAGCGGGCAGGATTCGCAGCGGAGTCGTACGGGGACGCAATGTCGGCACTGCGCATGGCCTTCGCTGACCCGCCGGCGCTGATCCTGGCCGATATCCGCATGCCCGGACTGGATGGCTTCGGCCTGCTGGCGGCATTGCGCGCCCAGCCGTCCACCGCGGCCGTGCCTGTGATCCTGGTCACCGCCGTCGGCGACCGCCAGGCGCAGCGCCGCGGCATGCGCGAGGGGGCAGACGACTTCCTGGTCAAACCGGTTACCAAGGAAGAACTGCTCGAAGCAGTCCACACCAGGCTCGCTCGAGCTGAGGCGCAGTCGCGCCCTGCGATCCGCAAGACGACCGAACGCGGTTTCGACACTGCAGCAACAACCTCTTCGCCGCCCGATCAGCAGCCCATGGGCATGCCTCACCCGACCCTGCCCGGAATCGTGTCACGGGCCCTGGCTGAGGTCGAGCGCGCGCATGGATTTCGGGTTTTGAAACAGTTGGGTGGGTCGCCGCGCGCTCCGCTCTATCTTGTGCGCGTAGTGGCTACCGGGATCCCTGTGGCCTTGCGGCTCTTGCTGCCCGACCGCGATTTCGATGGCCAACTCCTGCATCGCTTCACCGCCGAGCAAGCCTTGCTAGAGAACCTGTCCAGCCGGCACGTGGCGCGCACGCTGGCGCACGGAATCACTGATGACTACTCCTACTTGGCGACGGAGTTCTTCGCTGCCGGCAACCTGCGCGGGCTGATGGCCCATCGTCTTGATCCGCAACGGGCCTTGGACCTGATTTGCGAAGCCGCGCTCGGTGTCGCCCATCTGCATGTCAACCATATCGTGCATCGCAACCTGAAGCCGGAGAACCTTCTGGTGCGCGAAAGCGGTCGGCTGGCCGTCGCCGATATCGGCAGTGCTGCGGACCTGGCATCCGCGGCCAATGCCTCAGGCACCGGTCATGACACTACGCGTGCTTCATCGCCCTACCTGGCGCCGGAGCAGATGCGCGGCAGGTCGCCTGGCACGGCAGCAGACGTCTACAGCCTGGGCGCGATCTGGATCGAACTCCTGACCGGCTACCTGTTCGTGCCGCGAAAGCCCGGTGATGCGCCGCGACGTGCGGCCATCAGCCAGGTGGAGACCGACGCCCCGGCGCTCGGCAATGAACTTGCGCAGTTCCAGGTGATGGCTGACGACTTGCTCGCCCGTGATCCTGCCGTGCGCCTGCCGGCCGCAGATGCGGCCTTGAAGCGGTTCATGATGTTGCGCGATGAGCTCTACCCGCAAGCTTCGATGCTGAACATCACCCTGCCGCTGCCAAAACTCGCGCCCGACGCAATGCCCGTGGTCCCGATCGATGTCGCCGCACCGGCGCAGCCTCCCACGATCACGATTGGCGCGACCTCGCGCGCGACGTAGTACAGGCGCCAGGCCGGTCCGGCGCGGCAGCATTTCCGGCTTTCCGTGAGAGAAGCAGGCAATGTCCCGATAAGCCAGCCGGAAACCAGCCAACTCCACGCCTCGCGCGACCGACGCTGCGGGCATGATGACAACCGAGGTCACGCCCGCATCGGGGAGTGCGCTGTCAAGACGCGCCATGCAAAAGTCCATACACGTCCAAGATCTGCGCCCCGGCATGTTCGTGGAGCGCCTGCCCGGTTCCTGGATCAACCACCCGTTCTGGCGCTCGCGTTTCGTCCTTGAGGGCGAGGAGGACCGCCAGGCGATCATCGCCAGCGGCATCGCCGAGGTATGGATCGACACCAGCAAGGGGCTGGATGTCGACGGGTCCGCAGCCGGGGAGCCGGCCGCCGACGCTGCACCGGCCGCCGACGCTGCACCGGCCGATCCGCAGCCCGAAACAGCAGCCCGACCCGCGCCCACGCGCCGGGTCGCCATGGCCGACGAGATCAACCGCGCGCGCAACATCTGCAACGATGCCTCGAAGTCGGTGGTCTCGATGTTCCAGGAGGCGCGCCTCGGAAAGGCCATCGCCGTCGCCGAGGCCGGCGCACTGGTGGACGAGATCTCCGCTTCGGTCGAGCGCAACCCGGGCGCGCTGATCAGTCTGGCGCGCCTGAAGACGGCGGATGACTACACCTACATGCACTCGGTGGCGGTGTGCGCGCTGATGGTCGCACTCTCGCGCACCCTGGGAGAGGACGAGGCCACCACACGCGAAGCCGGCATGGCAGGCCTGCTGCACGACCTCGGCAAGGCGCTGGTGCCGCTGGAGGTCTTGAACAAGCCCGGCAAGCTGACCGACGACGAGTTCGCACTGGTCAAGGCGCATCCTGAGCACGGCCATCGCATGCTCGCCGAAGGCGGCGGCGCCGGGCCCGGCGCGCTCGACGTCTGCCTGCATCATCACGAGCGCATCGACGGGCGCGGCTATCCGCATAAAGTGTCCGGGGATGACTTCAGTCGCCTGGCGCGCATGGGCGCGATCTGCGACGTCTACGACGCCATCACCTCGAACCGTCCCTACAAGGCCGGCTGGGACCCGGGCGAGTCGGTGCGCCGCATGTCAGGCTGGTGCAAGGACCATCTCGATGAGCCGGTGTTTCACGCATTCGTCAAGAGCATCGGCATCTATCCGGTGGGCTCGCTGGTTCGCCTTTCCTCGCAGCGCCTGGCCGTGGTCGTGGAAATGGGCGCGCAGTCGCTCCTCACTCCCAAGGTGCGCGTGGTGCTTTCCGTGCGCTCGCGCGAGCGCCTCGCGCCGGAACTGATCGATCTGGCTTCCAGGTCGGTCAGCGAAAAAATCATCGGCGTCGAGAACCCCCAGGAATGGAAGCTCACCGGGCTGGAGATGCTCTGGGTCGGCTGACCGTCGACCGCAGACCACAGGCCCGAGGGGAGCAATCCGCACGGTGGGCGATGGCGCTCAGGCAGGGCGCCGTTGAGCGCCGCGACGGTAGGTCAGTAGCCTGCCCTTGTAGCTGGCCACGCCTGAAGATGCGACACGATCAAGGCGCTCTTCAGTCATGCCAAATCCATGGTCGGCCATCTGCCGGTTGAAGGCAGGCCGGTTGCCGCGATCCGGGTCGACGATGCGCACCTCCCCGTCGGCCTGCGATTGCAGGCCGATGAAGCCGGCCAACTCGGCATTGGCGTCGCGCTCGTAGAGCAGGTCGCTGCCGAGAATGAGATCGAAGGTCCCGGAGACGCGACAGCGTTCTGTCGCGGGTCGGTCCACGGCCGCGCGCGACCAGTCGCCATGCCGGTACTTCATCGGAGCCAGGCCGTTCAAGGCCTCGTTGGCGCGCAGAAATTCTGCGGTAAGCGGATGACGATCGCTTGCGGTGATGTCGATCCCCGCGCGGTGGCACACCAGGCTCGCCAGCGCGAGTCCGCAGCCGATCTCCAGTACCCGCGCCTCGGGCGCCGGCCAGTTCGCCGCGGTGTGCGCCGCCAGCCGCAGGCCCGATGGCCAGAGGACGCCGAACATCGACCACGACGCCTGCGAGATGCCGAGCGCGGCAGCTTCTCCCCTTGGGTCCGCATACTGCATCCTGTCGAGAAGAGATCGAATCGCCAGCAGGGGCGCACCGTCAATGGCGACATCCTGCTGCATGGTCAGGAAGCCGGGCATGCGGGGCCAGACAGGTGCATAAGGAGCTCCTCCAGCGTTTGGAGCGTGTTCCCGGTTCTATCGACCATGGCGCCAGCCAAGAACGCGGGCTGCAGCGAAAACGGGAATTGCCGCCTTGTGCGTTGTCACAAGGATAGCGCACGAACCGGCGCCGCTCCGCCAAGGCCAAAGGGCGCCTTGGCGGTATGCTCGGCTCATGGCCCGCATCCGCCCCTGCGCTCTGCCACCGAATGCCCTGCTTGCCCGCTACGCCGAGGGATATGCGGACTGCTACACGACCCAACTCTCGCACCATGTCACCCACGCCCAATTCGTCGCAGCGTTTTACACCGGCGGCGTATTCAGGCTCGAGCGCTTGCTGCTGAAGCTGCTTCTGTCCCGGCCTTCGACAGACGCGCAAGCGAAGCAGCTCGCCGCGGGAGAGATCGAGGCGTTTTCCGCCTGGCACGTCGAGGACCGGGCGACCGATCAGCTGCTGATGTGCGACCTGGCCGGACGTACGCGCTCGTGGTTCATGACCGCGCAGGTCTCCGGCGGACCCGCGACGCAGCTCTACTTCGGATCGGCGGTCGTGCCGGCACGATACATTCCGGGCGGCAAGCCGGAGATGGGCCTGGCTTTTACTGCTCTGCTCGGCTTTCACAGGCTTTACTCGCGCATCCTCCTGGGCGCAGCGCGAGCGCGGCTGGCGCGCGCGGGTGCCATGCCTTGAGTGCGGCTGCGATCGACGTCGCCAATCGGCCGGCGCCAACGACCAGCCAGCCCGCCCGACAGTAGTCCTTGCCGTTGGCCGGCGCATGCGAACCAAGCCGCGTCCATGCAAACGCAGGCATGGCAAACTGCGCCCTTCCATCCATCCGGCAGACCATCATGAGCAAACTCACCATCGCGCAGGCCAACCGCATCGTCGCGGCGGGTTTTGAATATGCACACAACAACAAGATCAAGCCGCTGGGCATCGTCGTGCTCGACGACTCCGGCAACATCGTCTCGGCCCAGCGCGACGACGGCGCGACCATGTTCCGCATCGATGTCGCCACCGGCAAGGCCTGGGCGGCGGTGGGCATGGGGGCATCCAGCCGCGCACTGGCGCAGCGCGCCAAGGACAATCCGAACTTCTTCGTCGCGCTCGCCGCCACCGGCAAGGGCAAGTTCCTGCCACAGACCGGTGCGGTTCTGATCAAGGACGCCGCCGGCAACGTTTTGGGCGCAGCCGGCGCCAGTGGCGGCACCGGTGAAGAGGACGAGGCGGCCTGCATGCACGGCATCGAGACTGCCGGTCTGGTTCACGGCTGAACGCCATGACCGCAGCAAGCGGGATCGACGTCCATACCCACATCGTCCCGGAGAAGTTTCCGGCTTACGTCGGGGCCGCCGCACCCTCGAACTGGCCGTCGATGGCGCCGGCGCACGCCTGCCACCAGCACGTCATGATTTCCGGCAAGGTGTATCGCACCGTATCAGACCAGTGCTGGGACATGACACGGCGCTTGAATGACATGGACGGCATGGGCGTGGCCGAACAGGTGATCTCGCCCATGCCGGAGCTGCTTTCCTACTGGCTGCCCGGACCCGTCGCGCAGCAACTGCTGCGCTTCATCAACGAGGAGATCGCGCGTTATGTTGCCGCCGGCGGGTCGCGCCTGACCGGACTGGGCGCGGTGCCGCTGCAGGACATGGACCTGGCGATCGCGGAATTGGAGTACGTGGTCGGTACGCTCAAGTTCCCCGGGGTCGAAATCGGCAGCCATATCGACGGCAGGCCGCTGGGTGCGCCCGAGTTCGAGCCCTTTTTCGCCGCCGCCGAGGCCATGGGTGCCTGCATCTTCGTGCACGCGCTGCGCCCGCACATGGACCGCGTGGTCGGCCCGCCGGCCCTGGAGCAGGCGCTGGCGTTTCCCGGCGAGATCGGCATCGCGGCGGCCTCGCTCATCACCACCAACCTGATCGAGCGACATCCGCGCTTGCGCATCGCCTTTTCGCACTGCGCCGGCGCGTTGGGCCTGATGCTGCCGCGACTGGAGAACATACGCGGCAAGGTGCCGGCGCTGGCTGCGGCCATCACCTCCTCGCCGATCTCGCAAGCGCGCAAGTTCTTCTACGACGCGCTGGTCTACGACGCGCCCACGCTCAAGCACCTGACGACGCTTTTCGGCCCGACCCAGATCATGCTCGGCACCGACTATCCGTTCAATGTCTACGAACGCGACCCGCACGGGCGCATCGAGGAGTGCGGCTTCGATACGGCGACGCGTGCGCTCATCGTGTCCGGCAACGCGCGGCGCTTTCTGGGGCGCTCCTAGAGGTATTTGTC
>JBJXGS010000267.1:0-3420 GCA_046160545.1 Burkholderiales bacterium | reverse complement strand
CCGACATCGACACCCACGTCGAAATCGCGGTCTCACCGGAAGACGATGTCGAGCTGCGTCGCGTCACCCTGACCAACCGCTCGCGGCAGACGCGCACCATCGAGCTGACCAGTTATGCCGAAGTGGTGCTGGCCTCACCCGCCTCGGACGCCCTGCACCCGGCCTTCAGCAATCTGTTCGTGCAGACGGAAATCGTCAGCGCGCGACAAGCCATCCTGTGCACCCGACGTCCGCGCTCGCGCGACGAGGCCGCACCGTGGATGCTTCACCTGGTGGCGGTGCACGGCGCCGGCATCGAAGAGATCTCCTACGAAACCGATCGCGCGCGCTTCATCGGCCGCGGCTGCACGGTGAGCGACCCGCTCGCCCTGCGCCAGGCCGGCCCGCTGTCAGGCACGCAAGGCTCGGTGCTCGATCCGGTGGTGGCCATACGCTGCCGCGTGGTCATCGCACCGGAACAGTCGGTCACGCTCAACATCGTCACCGGCGTATGCGACACCCGCCAGGCCGCCATGACGCTGATCGAGCGCTATCACGACCGGCGGCTCGCCGACCGGGTGTTCGAACTGGCATGGACCCATGGCCAGGTGATCCTGCGCCAGATCAACGCCTCCGAAGCCGACGCCCAGCTCTACGCCCGCCTTGCCGGCTCGGTGATCTACGCCAATGCCGCCCTGCGCGCCGACCCCGCCATCCTCCAGCAGAACCGCCGCGGCCAGTCAGGCCTGTGGGGCTACTCCATTTCGGGTGACCTGCCCATCGTGCTGCTGCAGGTCAGCAACCCGGAGAGCATCGAGCTGGTGCGCATGGTGGTGCGCGCCCATGCCTACTGGCGGCTGAAGGGACTGGCGGTCGATCTGGTCATCTCCAACGAAGACCACAGCGGCTACCGGCAGCAGTTGCAGGATCAGATCATGGGCCTGATCGCGTCGGGCATCGAGGCCAACGTCATCGACCGGCCGGGGGGCATCTACGTGCGCTCCGCCGATCACATCTCGTACGAGGATCGTGTGCTGATGCAGTCCGTCGCGCGCGTGATCCTGGTGGATGGCCGCGGCACCCTGGCCGAGCAGATGAACCGGCGCGTGGCGCCGGTGGTGAACCCGGCAAGGCGTGATCCGGTGCGCATGCCTCTCGTGCTGGAATCCCCTCCTGCCGCCACGCCGGCGCCCGCATTGGCCTTCTTCAATGGCCTGGGCGGCTTCAGTTCCGATGGGCGCGAGTACGTCGTCACGACTTCTCCCGACCAGGTCACGCCCGCGCCGTGGTCAAACGTGCTGGCCAATCCGACCTTCGGGACGGTGATCTCCGAGAGCGGAACGGCTTACACCTGGAGCGACAACGCGCAGATGTACCGGCTCACGCCGTGGCACAACGACCCTGTCGGCGACAGCGGCGGCGAGGCCTTCTATCTGCGCGATGAGGACTCCGGGCACTACTGGTCGCCCATGCCCCTGCCGGTGCGCGGCGCCGGCGCCTATGTCACCCGGCACGGCTTCGGCTACAGCACCTTCGAGCACAGCGAGGACGGCGTGCATTCGACCACCAGCGTGTTCGTCGCCGCCGACGCGCCGATCAAGTTCACCGCCATCAGGCTGCGCAACGACTCCAGCCGCCCGCGACGCATCTCGCTGACCGGCTACGTGGAGTGGGTGCTCGGCGATCTGCGCCCGAAGTCGGTGATGCATGTCGCCACAGAAGTCGACGCCGAGAGCGGCGCGCTGCTGGCGCGCAATCCCTACAACACGGAGTACGCGGAGCGCGTCGCGTTCCTGGATACGAGCGAGACCCAACGCAGCGTCAGCGCGGACCGCGCGGAGTTCATCGGCCGCAATGGCTCCCTGAGCCGTCCGGCGGCGATGTCGCGCCGGCGCCTGTCCGGACGCGTGGGCAACGCCCTCGATCCGTGCGGCGCACTGCAGACCCAGGTCGAACTGGCTCCGGGGCAGGAGCGGGAGATCGTGTTCACCCTGGGCGTAGGCACGGACCTCGACCACGCCCGCCGCCTGGTCCGGCAGACCCGCGGCAGCGGCGCCGCCCGCGACGCCCTTGAGCAGGTGCGCAGGCACTGGGCGCAGACCTTAGGCGCCGTGCAGGTGAGCACGCCGGATGCAAAGCTCGATGTGCTGGCCAACGGCTGGCTGATCTATCAGGTGCTCGCCTGCCGCCTCTGGGGGCGCAGCGGCTACTACCAGTCGGGCGGCGCGTTCGGGTTCCGCGATCAGTTGCAAGACACCATGGCACTGATCCACGCCCAGCCGGCGCTGGCGCGGGAACATCTGCTGCTGTGCGCCTCGCGCCAGTTCCTGCAGGGCGATGTGCAGCACTGGTGGCATCCGCCCTCGGGCAGCGGCGTGCGCACGCACTGCTCCGACGATTACCTGTGGCTGCCGCTGGCGGCCTGCCGTTACGTGCGCATCACGGCCGACGCCGCCGTGCTCGATGTGACGGTGCCCTACCTCGAAGGCCGCGCGGTCGGCCCCGACGCCGATGCCTGCTACGACCTGCCCGTGCGCACAGCGCACTGCGCCACGCTCTACGAGCATTGCGTGCTGGCGCTGCGTCGGGCGCTGGTGTTTGGGGCCCATGGCCTGCCGCTGATCGGCTCCGGGGACTGGAACGATGGCATGAACAAGGTCGGCGAACTCGGCCAGGGTGAAAGCATCTGGCTGGGGTTTTTCCTGCACGACGTGCTCGTGCAGTTCGCGCAGCTTGCCCGTGGCCGCGGCGATGCGGATTTCAGCCGCTTGTGCGAAGCCGAGGCCGCGCAACTGCGGCGCAACCTCGACCATGGCGGCTGGGACGGGGCGTGGTATCGCCGCGCCTACTTCGACGACGGCACCCCGCTGGGTTCCTCAACCAACGAGGAGTGCCAGATCGACTCCATCGCGCAGAGCTGGTCGGTGCTCTCCGGCGCGGGCGATCCCGCACGCGCGCGCCAGGCCATGGCCTCCCTGGACGCGCGCCTGGTGCGCCCCGAGCACGGCCTGATTCAACTGCTCGACCCGCCCTTCGACCAGTCAGCACTCGACCCGGGCTACATCAAGGGCTACGTGCCTGGCGTGCGGGAGAACGGCGGCCAGTACACCCATGCCGCCATCTGGGCCGCGATGGCGTTCGCCGCACTGGGCAACAGCGCCCGCGCCTGGGCCCTCACGGACATGATCAACCCGATCAGTCACGCGCGCACGCGCGCCGATGCCGAGCGCTACAAGGGTGAACCCTATGTGATGGCGGCCGATGTCTACGCCATGGCACCGCACGCGGGCCGCGGCGGTTGGACCTGGTACACAGGATCGGCGGGGTGGATGTACCGGCTGCTGCTGGAGTCCCTGCTCGGCCTGGAGGTGAGAGGCGACCAGTTGACTGTCACACCTTGCGTTCCGGACAGTTGGGACGCGTACCGCATCGACTATCGCC
>JBJXGS010000266.1:0-14464 GCA_046160545.1 Burkholderiales bacterium | reverse complement strand
CTGCGCGTGGGCGTCGACCACCGGAGCCAGCGCGCCGAGCGCGACGAGCAAGGTCAGGAGACGAGGCAAACGGGTCATGCGCCCTCCGGGGCTTTGAAGGTCAGGAATCCGTCACCGCCAGGCGCGCGATCGCAATGCCGGACTCGCCCTTGACCGCGTAAAGGAGCCAGGTCGCCCCGTCTTCCTCATAGATGGCCGGGTCGCGCACCTGGTGGACTTCATGGTTGATCGCGCCGCGATACGACGGTGCGACCGGCAGAGCCGCGCCCTCCCAGTCGGTTGCGGGACGCAGGACCTCGACGGCGTTGCCGGCCCGCCACTCGGCCCATGGTCCTGCCAGGTCGATCTCGGAGGCATAGATGCGCTCGGGCGCGTCGCCGGCGCGGGTCCAGAAGACCGTCAATCGATCACCGCGCTTCAGGAGGGCCGTGTGCCGCTGCGCAGCCTCGAAGAGCGTCGGCCCGCGCTCGAAGTTCGACAAGCCATCGCGCGAGCGCAGCAGGACGCCCGGCATGGCCAACGCATAGGTCCAGCCCGCGTGCCGGAAGACGCGAAAGTACGAGGGCCCGAGCAGTTCCTCGCGCGCCGCAAAGCGGATGCCGTCTTCCGACAGCGCGACCCGCGAGAGCTGCTTGCGGTAGGTGACCAGGCCATGGAAGTACATGACGATGCGCCGGTTCTCATGGTCGACATGGACATCGGGCGACGCGATGTGCGCGGTGATGGCGTCTTCACGCGAGTCCGGGACGCCGGGTGTACCCGGCGGGGCATGGCCGGGCAGCGACTCCTTGCCCAGCTCACGTGCATCGGCGGGCACCGCGAGGTTCTGCACCGGGAAGCAGGAATCGGTGAGCGCGAGCGAGCCCGCGCGGTGCATGCGCCACGGCCCTTCCAGGGCATCGGCGTAGGCCAGACGAATATAGGCGCCCTTGTGGTCGGCAAAATAGAGGTAGTAGCGACCCAGCGGGGAGGCCACCCAGTCAGGCACGCGGATCAGGGACGGGCCCTGCACGTTGGCCCCCATGCGGTCATCCATGTGCGGCCGGATGATCGGGTTGCCGGGCAGGCGTTCGACGCGAAAGCTTGGCATGGACGGGTGTGGCAGATAAGGAAAAGGGTGGGCCGGCGAGTGAGCGTTGCAGTATGCCGCATTCGTCTACGGCGTATCATCAAGCGTCTGACTCACTGCACGGAGAATGCCGCAATGTCCCTGTTTCGCACCCTGGCCGCCGCCGCACTGGCGCTGGCCGCATGCGCCGCCCACGCACAGGCGCCGGTCAAGGTCCGCTTCACCCTTGACTGGGTGATCCAGGGCCAGCACGCACCTTTCCTCCTGGCGCGCAGCAAGGGCTATTTCGAGAAGGAAGGCGTGGACGTGACCATCGACGTCGGCAACGGCTCGGCCGGCACGGTGCAGCGCCTGGCCTCGGGTGCCTACGACATGGGCTTCGCCGACATCTCGACCCTGATCGAGTTCATGGGCAACAACCCGGCGTTGCCGCGAGTGCAGGCCGTCTACATGATCCACGAGCGCAATCCGAATGCCCTCTTCGCGATGAAGAAGTCGGGCATCACCCGGCCGGCGGACCTGAAGGGCAAGAAGATCAGCGGCCCGGTGTTCTCCTCGACGCGCAAGACCTGGCCGCTGTTCGCACGCGCCACCGGGCTCAACGTGGCCGACGCCGCCTGGCAGAACGTCGCTCCCGACATGGTCGAGCAGGTGGTGGTGCGCGGCGATGTCGAGGTCGGCTCCGGCTTTCCGACCCAGCTGCAGATCTACAACCGCCTGGGCGTCAAGACCGAGGACATGGTGATGATCAAGTACGCCGACCACGGTGTCGACCTGTACGGCAACGCCGTCATGGCGAGCGGCCGCTTCATGAGCGAGCAGCCCGGCGCGGTGGCGGCGGTGTTGCGTGCGCTCAACCGCGCGCTCAAGGACACCATCGCCGACCCGGCGGGCGCGGTCAAGTCGGTGATTCAGCGCAACCCGGTGTTAATGGAGTCCGACGAACTGGAGAAACTGCGGCTGGTCATGGAATTCATCGACACGCCCAACACCCGATCAGAGGGCCTGGGTTCGATCCGCAAGTTGCGCCTGGACAATCAGGTCGACGACATCATGCTGGCCTTCGGCATGAAGACCAAGCCTTCGCCGGATCTGGTGTTCAACTCCGGCTTCCTGCCTGCCGGCGCCGAGCGGCGCTATCGCTGAATCTGATCGCGTAGGAGCGTCGCATCGCCTGTCATCGCAGCGATGCAGAAGCCAAGCACTAGAACCCGGAGGTATGTGCCATGCATTGTTTGAAAATCGTCTTCGCCGCGTTTGTCCTAAGTCTCGTGGCCACCGCTGCCAGCGCGCAGGACAAGGTCGTCTACCACCTCGACTCCGGCATCGCGCAGGCCACCAAGGGGCTGCGCAATATGCGTAACCATCTGGACGTCGACCCCAAGGCGCGCATCGTCGCGGTGGCCCATGCCGAGGGCGTGGACTTTCTGCTGGAAGGTGCGAAGACCACCAACAACCAGGAATTCGCCGCACTGGTGGCGGACCTGTCGTCGCGCGGCGTGAAGTTCGAGATCTGCGAGATCACGCTCAAGAACCGCAATCTCAAGCGCGAGCAGTTCATTCTCGGCCCCGAGTTCACACCCTCCGGTGTGGTGCGCATCGCCAACCTGCAGGCGCGCGAGCAATTCGCCTACATCAAGCCGTAAGGACCCGGCCTGCGCTCAGGCCGCCACCATCTCTCCCTTGAGCATCGCGTAGCCGCGCTTGGCCTTGCTGCGCGGCTCGGGCTTGATCTTGAGATCGCGCATGAGCAGATGCGCCAGGTACTCGAGTTCGCGCTGGTGCCCGGCCTTGAGCTCAATCTCGATTTCGCTGATGCGGTCGACGCGCTCGCCAGCCAGGATGTGGCCGTTGTCGAACGCGATCTCGGCGATGAAATCCGGTGCGTAGCGCGGAAACGGCCGCACCGTCCAGGCCTCGCGCACGAATTCGGCGCGAAATATCGGCTGCAGCAGGTCAGGGTCGCCGATTTCATCCAGGGCTTCGGTGATCGGGGTATCGCGCAGCCGGCGCAATTCCAGCGCCTGGCCTGCGACCGGCATCTCCCACTCGCGACGGATGGCCACGCCGTTGTCACGCTCGCCCGAGGCCTTCAGGGTCTGCAGCCACTGCTGGCCCTGGCGGCGCAGGCGCAGCGCCATCTTGCGACGCCGGAGGTCGAATTCCTCGGTGTCGAAGTAGATATTGACCAGTTTGTGGCGAAACGGCCGGGCGTCAGGCGCCGGATGAGAAAGTGCGGGGTGCTTGAGCAGCGCCCTTGCGTGATGGGCGCCGCAGGCGAGTTTGATTTCGATTTCCGTCGAGGCTGCCATGACTTCCCGAAAACGCGCGTTTCGCCATTCTCCCCCAAAAGGGATGCGTTGTGCATGACAATTTGGTTACACACAACGAAATTCAGGGCGCGACCGCGCTGCGGATATGATCGCGTCATGCCACACCATCCGCCAGCCTCCGTGTCAGCCCCCGCCACCGCCTCGCCTGTAGCCCGCGCCGCAGTGCGCGCCCTGTCGAACTCCAAGATCCGCGAAGTCGCCAACGCCGGCATGGGCCGCGACGGCGTCCTGCCATTCTGGTTCGGCGAGCCCGATCAGGTGACACCGCAATTCATTCGCCAGGCGGCGATCGATTCGATCAACGCCGGGGAGACCTTCTACAACCAGAATTTCGGCATTCCACCGCTGCGTGCGGCGCTGGCCGAGTACACGACCCGGCTGCACGGCACGACCACGCCGGACTCGATCGCGGTCACCAGTTCCGGCATGAGCGCGCTCATGCACGTCTTCCAGGCGCTCATCGGCCCGGGCGACCGGGTCGTCGCGGTGACTCCCCTGTGGCCCAACCTGATCGAGGGGCCGCGTGTCCTTGGGGCAGAGGTGGTGCGGGTCGGTCTGGACTTCGATGCCCAGCGGGGATTCCACCTGGACCTGGAACGCCTGCTGCAAGCACTCACGCCCGCCACCCGCGTGCTGATCATCAACTCGCCCGGGAACCCCACCGGCTTCACGCTCGGTCGCGAGGAGCAGGCCGCGATCCTTGCGCATTGCCGCCGTCACGGCATCTGGATCCTGGCCGACGACGCCTACGAGCGCATCTACTTCGAAGGAGACGGCGCCGCGGCACCCTCGTTCCTGGACATGGCCGGGCGCGACGAGCGCGTGGTCAGCGCCAACACCTTCTCCAAGTCCTGGCTCATGACCGGCTGGCGCTTGGGCTGGGTGACCGGACCGGCAGCGCTGATCGAGGACATCGGCAAGCTCATCGAATACAACACCTCGTGCGCGCCGACCTTCGTGCAGCGCGCCGGTGTGGTCGCGGTGCGCGACGGCGAGGCGACCACGCAAGGCTTTGTTGCCCGCCTCAAGGCTGCGCGCGACCGCCTGCACGCGCAGCTTGCGGGCATTGACGGTATCGCGGCGGTGGCGCCGGCGGGCGCCATGTACGCGTTCTTTCGCGTCGCGGGCGTTACCGACACCCTGGCACTGTGCAAGCGCCTGGTGGCCGAACACGGGCTGGGGCTGGCGCCGGGAATCGCCTTCGGACAAGAGTCCGAGGGCTTCGTGCGCTGGTGCTTCGCCGCGTCGGATGCCAATCTGGACGAAGGTGTGGCACGCCTGCGCCGGGGACTCGCGCGATGAATACTCCTGCAGACAAACCGGCGCCGATCGACTTCTATTTTGACTTCGTCTCGCCATTCGGCTATTTCGCATCGCTGCGCATCGACGCGCTCGCCGAAAAGTATGGCCGCGAGGTCGAGTGGCACTCCATGCTGCTGGGTGTCTCGGTGCTCAAGGTGATGGGCAGCAAGCCGCTCTTGAGCGTGCCGCTGAAGGGCGACTATCTGCGCCGCGATGTGGCCCGCTACAAGCGCCGCCACGGCCTGGTGCTGGCGCGCAAATCCGACGATCCGATGATGGATTCGCGCTGGTGCGGCCGCGCCTTCCATTGGGTCAAGGCCCACCTGCCCGGGCGCGAGAAAGCACTCGCCCGCGCGCTGTACCAGGCCTATTGGGTCGAAGGTCGGGACCTGGGCACGCCGCAGGCGGCAGCAGCGGCAGTGGCGACAGCCGGCTTCGACGCCGCGATGCTCGAAGAGGAAATCCGCAATGACGACGCGGGCCGCCTGCTGCGCAGCGCCGTCGAGGAGTCGATGAAGCGCGGCGTGTTCGGCTCGCCCACCTTCGTGGTCGACGGCGAGCTTTTCTGGGGGATGGACACGCTATCCACCGTCGAGGACTGGCTCGCGCGCGGCGGCTGGTAGTCAGGCCTCACGGGTCAGCCGATGCTGGCCCTCATCATTGAAAGACGACCACACCATGTCATTCCTGGCCTTCGCAATAGCCGCCGGCGTCCTCGCCATCACCCCTGGTCCGGGAATTGCCTATGTCGTCGCTCGCACGGTTGCCGGGGGTCGCTCGGAAGGCCTGGCCTCGTGCTTCGGCACCGGAATCGGCGGCTTGCTCCACGTCCTCGCGGGGGCGGTCGGCCTGTCGCTGATAGTTTCCCAGTCTGCCGTGGCTTTCGCTTGGGTCAAGTACCTCGGTGCTGCCTATCTGATCTATTTGGGCATTCGCCTACTCCTGCGCAAGGATCACCAGTTCGCGGTCGAGCCCGTCTCCTCCCAAGGTATGCGCCGGGCACTGTTCGAGGGAATTGTCGTTGAGGCATTGAACGTCAAAACCGCGCTATTCTTTCTGGCGTTCCTGCCTCAGTTTGTATCGCCAGGCGAACCCTTGGTCCCACAGCTGGTCCTGCTCGGAAGCATCTGCGTCGCGCTCAACACGCTCGTCGACGTCATAGCGGTCTTCGCGGCCGATCGCTTGCTCAAGTCAGGTGCTGCCCGCGCCGCACGCGCTCGAATACTTACCCACCTGTCAGGCGCCACGATGCTGGGGTTGGGCGCCTACTTGGCGCTGGCACGGCGTGAGGGCTAGACACCACCTCAACTCGGACGCGCGCCGACAGGGTCGCCTGTAACCTGTTTTGCAAGCCGGACTGTAAGGCAGCGCCCGCAGCCGCCGATTCCGCGCGGCATAGCGCCGATGGATCTTGGTTGCGCGGAGCCCCTAGGCCCGCTTCAGGCGCCAAGGCGTCGCAATCGCGCCCAGCAGTCGCGCGACTTCGGCGGCGGTCTCCGCGTCGCCACGCTCACCGGCCACCTCGATCTCCACACGCAGCACGCCGGCATCGTCGATGCAGCGCGGGCGTAGTGTGGCGCCGGCGACGCCACCCAGGAGTTCCGCGAAGCGCGTCTGGATGGCAATGCGCCTCAAGTCCGGCTTGTAGACCTTGCCGACCGCGGTGACCGGCATTGCGTCGATGATCGTGACGCGCTTGGGAACGGCGGGCCGCTCGGCCACCTGCGGCGCGACCTCGGCCAGGATTGCTGCGCCGGAGATGCCCGCGCCGGGCTTTAAGGTGACGAATGCGCTGGCCACCTCGCCTGCATGTGCGTCGGGCTCACCGACCACCGCGCACATCGACACTGCTGGATGGGCGAGGAAGGCCTCCTCGACCATGCCCGGGTCGATATTGTGCGAGCCGCGAATGATGACGTCCTTGGCGCGCCCGGTCACATATATGTAACCCGCGTCGTCGACGTGCCCGAGGTCGCCGGAAATCAGCCAGCCGCCCTCGAACATGCCGGCGTTGCGCCGCACGTCGGTATAGCCCGGGCTCACATGCGGACCCTTGAGCGCGATGACGCCGGTCTCGCCCGGGGCGCAGGGTGCGTTGAGGTCAGCCGTGCCAGCGCGCAAGCGGAACGCGCGGCATTCGCTGTAGGGCAGGCGCAACCCGGTCGACCCGGGAACGCGCGGTGCATGCAGGGGCTCGATGCTCACCAGCCCCGCGCATTCGGTCATGCCGAGGATGTTGCGCACCGGGATGGATAGCGCATCCTCGAAGCGCGCCGCCAGCTCGGTCGGCAGCGGCGAGCCGCCGGTGTACGCGACCCGCACCGCGCCGCCGGCGGCACCGCGTGGCGGCAGGTTCATGAGCTGCGCCAGGATGGTCGGCACGCAGGCCAGCGCGGTCACACCGAACTCGTCGCACCAGTGCCAGTAGTGGGTCAGGAAATCGGCGCTGCGCATGCCCGAGAGCGTCGGCAGGATTTGGCGCGCGCCGACAGCCAGGCAGGCAAGCCCGTAGACGAAGGCGCCGGCGACATGAAACAGCGGAAAACCATTGATCTCGACGGTACGCTCATCGAAGTCGTAATAGCGTGATGCGAACCAGCTGGTGTGCACCTGGTTGCCATGCGTGTGCAGCGCCAGCTTGGGGGCGCCGGTGGTGCCGCCGGTGTGATAGCAGGCGGCGATGCGCGCGCGGTCGAGCTGCGCGTCGAATGCGAGCCTGTCCGACCGGCAGGCCAGCAGGTCCTGGAACACCGGCGCGCCGGCAGCCGCGGTGTCAACACGAATCTGCAGCACCGGCAGTCCGGTCAGGCCCGCCAGCGCGGCGGCCTTGGACCAGATGTCGAGTTCGTCGTTGGGACCCAAGGCGACGATCAGTCGCGCCCCGGCGACCTTGATGAGTGCGGCGATGTGCTCGGCGTTGAGCATGTGGTTGATGGGGCAGGCGCGCCCGGCGACCGCGGCCCCCCACAGGGCAAAGTGCGCCTCCGGGATGTTGGGCGCCAGGATCGCGACCGCGTCGTCCGCGCCGACCCCCATGGCGCGGAACAGGTTGGCCGCGCGGCACACCTGCGCCAGGAGCTCCGCGTAAGTCACATCACGCCGCGCGGCGCCCGGCTGGCCGGAGGCGAGAAAGGTGAGCGCGATGCGCCCGCCAAAGAGCGCTGCGGACCGCTCGAGGATCATGAAGGTGCTGCTGACCGGCACGACCTCGTCATAGGGTCGCGACTCGAGCGCGACGATGTCGGCCAGCGAACGGATCGGACTTGCGGACATGCTGCGCCCTCCTGCAACAAGGCGCGGGAATTCTAGCCGCGGCGATGGACTATAGTGAATGCCGACCGGAGAACGCCATGGCCATCACCTTCACCTGCAAGGCATCCGCGGATGTCACCATGCTCGACACGCATGCGCTAAGCCTGTTTGCGATCCTTGAACGCGACCTCGCGCCGCGCGGCGTCATCACCGCGGCGCAGGCGCCGCTGGCGCTGCGCCGCATCCAGGCCGCAATCGATGCGCGCGGCAGCGAGAAAGCACCCGAAGCTTCCGAGGACCCGGATGCCGCCCGCGACTTCGTGCCGCTGGCCACGCGCCTGTGGCCGTTCATGGAAATGCTGGAGCGCGCCGGCAACAAGGGCGCTGACATTCTGTGGGGCGTCTGAACGACGCAGCGCAAACGGCAGGAGCGACGGTCAAGGACCGAGACTCGAACGGATTTGTATCCCCCACCGGCCGTCTCTTAGCGCCAGTATGTAGAGTGAGTCATACTGGCCGATCACGCTGCCGTCGCTGCGCAACCGTGTGTACTTGACCGCCATGTGGACCTTGGTCGCACTCTGCTGAACGGCCTGCCTCGTATTCCAGGCACTGTGATGCCAGCCGTCTTCGCGCCTGAGTCTTGCGAACAAATCCAGCGGATTTGATCCCGCGTTCTCATAGATGGTGATCTTGCTCTCGGCGAACCGTACATGCGGGAAGTGCATTTCCGCGTCCATTGCGGCCGCGTCATACGCGTTTACGGCCGCCATGAACCGATCCAGGCAGTCCATGCAAGCCTTGAGGGTCGCGTCGGCCATTATGGAAACACCGTCGTCAAAACGTCGCTCATGTTCTAGCTAGTGCTCCGCGTCGGGCGAACGCCCGTCCGCAAGAGCATCAAATTGGGCGGTCTCTTGCGTAAGCTGCGCCTCCACTTCGAGCGGGTCTCTTGACCTGCCCTTGAGTCGCTTCACCGGGCAGCCGAAATACACCCCCCACGATTCAAGGCTCTTGGTGGCAAGTGACAACGCCCCGACAGATGTTCCTTCTGCTATTGCCACCCCCGGCAAGATCACACTTCCAGCGCCAACAATGACATGGCGCCCGGGCTTTACCGCGCCGCAGGTAACGCCCGCGTATTTCTCCGTCAGGGTCGGATTGTTCAAGTGTTTGCCGCCGTAATCATCGGTTCGGCTGTAGATCCGCGTTGCCCACCGTGCAGACCAGCGTGTCCCGACCATCCTTCTCTTCGACGTGCATCACGCAGGAGGCGGTGCCGGGCGGCCTCTTTAGTGTGAACAGCTTGCCGTTCGTGCCAATTGTCTTTCGGTAGTCTGACATCAGGCACTCTGCTCTGCCGCTCGTTTCAGGTCGGCGGCGAATTGGTTGAAGGATTCGTCGAACGGCGGAATCATTCTTGCGAAGAGCGGGAAGAGTGGTCCGCCGATCTTTTCGGACATCGAGAAACGTGTTCCACCCTGCGGGTTCGGTGCAAGGCTGTAGACGCGAGTGCCCATAGCGTCACCCCACGAAAGTCGCGTAGTCGGCTCAAAGTCCTTGACCTTCAGCTTGAAGGTACGCTTTGGTGCCAGCGTCGAACGAATGGAGATCTTCTCGCCGGGTGCGATGCGACCAGTCAGTTCAAGAATGGTGGTGTTCCATTCGGTGAACCTGCCCGCATCCGTCAGAAGACCCCAAATTCGCGCAGCGGGTGCCGCGATGTCGATCGAGATAGCAGTCTGTCGTCTGAAGAGCCTCTTTGTCGTGCTCGCGCGGCCATCAGCGCCTTGATCGTTCACGTACCTCTCCTCTGGCAGAGCGTCACTCGGTTGGGCGGATAACGTGGAAGCCACCAGCGCGCGGGCACTGATCGGCGAATTACGCGGTGTCTCACGCGCGTCTGGCGCGTCGCCGGGTTATGCCGCAATATCGACGTACTCCACGCGACTTGCCGGTTGCGGAATGGCGATTCCATCTTCACGCATGCCGTCGAGATGGAATTCGATCGCTTCGCGGATTTGCGACTCGGCTTCCTCCACAGTGGCACCGGTAGCGACACACCCGGGAAGATCAGGCACGTAAGCCGAGAAATTATTCTCGGCCTTCTCGATCACGATGGCGTAGCGCATTTGAGCCTCACTTCCTCAGACCAGATTGCTTCAGGATACTGTTTAGAGTACCCGGTGCCAAGTCGTCGCTCGGTTTCCCGGGGACAGTGACACGGCCAGGCTTCGAAGCATGCTTGAATTGCCGGTGGCTGCCCCGCGTTGCCGCCAAAAACCAGCCATCGTCATTCAGCATTCGCAATATTTCGCTTACCTTCATGGCGGCAGCATATCAATGACCGACTTTCCACGCTGGACCTTGCGGGCTTGCGGCATAACGTAGAGTTGTGCGGCGAGCACAGCGAGTCCGAACCAACGCCAGGTTGGGAGTCACGCCGGCGCAACTTTCGCCAAACAGCGCTGCATCCAAAAAAAGTAAACCACTTGCCACATTACAGTGGCAATAAACGTCCATAGCCATTCAAAGCTACCACCGATCATGGCGAGATTTTTTGCGATGCCGGTTTGGTCAACGTTATAGAAAGTGATAACGCCATAACGAAACGACTTTGCGACTACCCAATATGTAGTCCAGGTAAAGGCGGTAGTCCAGACCCCGATACCGAAAGACAAGCAGGTGTAGTGCTTAACAAACGAATTGTTTCCGTCTCCACCAGCAGCGTCGTAGCACTTTACGAAGCCTGTTGTGGTTACCACCACAACGGTCACAAACTCGAGAAGACTGAGCACGGTCCAAGGCAGGTTGGACCATGTGAACGCCCCATAAAAAATAACCGAACTAAACAGGAGATTGGCCAGCGTCAAATAGGCTACCTCACGGTTTGAAACATCGTCTCGCGCGAGGCGATTGGCAAGCTTGCTGGGTAGGAACCAGTCTATGCGCATGGAATTGCTGACTCCCAACTTTGTTTTCGGGCGACAGGCGTGTCTCCATAACTTGGCGCGCTGTCTCCACAACTTGGGCGTGGCAATCGGCCTGAAAGGCTTACTGGCATTGGGTTTCCGACGAATGCTGCTGTTGTCGGCCGCATTTAAAAAATCGGCAAAAGCGGCGCGTGGGTTCACAGGCTTTTTATACGTTTCCCCAGCCCGGTGCAAGTGCCACCGTTGGAGGCCGTCATGTGACTTTGGTCCACCGTTGGAACACCAGCGCAGTCTGGCGGCATGCGCGCCGCCGTTCTCCACTTGCCTGACCGCCAGGGTAAGTTCGTCGCAGTACCGGTTGCGCGGCTATGTGCTTTCGTCGCTCGCCAGCCCGACCTCCCCCGCTATCCGGAAGGCAAGGGCGGCGATCGGCGGTCCGATGGTCTCGAAGATCGCCACTGCGGCCAGCACGATCGCAGAGACCATGGCGGCGGCTTGCGGGAACATGCTTTCGGTGGTGTTGACCAGGCCGATGGCCAGGCCGGCCATGGGGATCAGCAGCAGGCCGGTCGCGCGTGATTGCTGGGGCGGCAGGCCGCAGGCGACGCCGGCGCCGAATACGCCGCCCCACTTGGCGAGCGACCGCACGGCCACCAGCGCCAGGGCCAGCGGCGCGTACTTGATCAGTTCGTGCACATGCAGGTTGGCGCCGGCGAACACGAAGAGCACGATGAAAAAGAGTTCAAAGGCTTCGCCGAACTCGACGTCGGCGATCAGGGCTTTCTTTTCCAGATTGCGCACGACGATGCCCAGCGCCAGTGGTGCCAGGAGTATCGAGAGGTGCAGCATCTTGGCCAGGCCCAGCGCGAGCATCACCGCGCCGATCACCAGCGCCAGGCGGTATTGGCGGGCCTGCTTGGACAGTCGCGCCATGCGGTGCAGGACGACGCCGATCACGATCGCCAGGAGGAGCGATCCGAACAGGCGATACAGCGGGCTGAACACGGTGTTCTGCCAGGGCGCGTGCTCCGCCGCGAAGAGGGCGGGCAGGACCGCGATGAAGACCAGGAAGGCGATCACGTTGTTCATGGCCACCAGCGCGCCCGCGGACTCGGTCACCGGGCCCCGGGCCTTGAGTTCGTGCGACACGTGGATCAGCACCGCCGGCGACGAAGAGATGACGATTGCGCCGATCAGTGCGGCGGTCAACGACGGCACGCCCAGCAAGGTGAGCACGCCCCAGGCACCGACTGCTGTGAGCGTGCTCTCCAATGCTGATGCCGCCAGCAGAAAGCGCGAGCGCAGGACTGCGCGAACGTCCAGCGACAGGCCCAGCCGGTAGAGGATCAGCCCCAGCGCAATATCAACCAGGGCACGCGATTCCGCCAGCGTGGTCGCCGAAATCAGCGACAGGCCGCTCGGCCCCATCGAAAACCCGACCAGCATGAAGCCCGTGATGCTCGGCAGCCATTCGAAGCGGTGTGCGATGTAGCCGCCGATGGCGCCGCAGGCGAGCAACAGGCCAAAGAGGGCCAGCGTATTCAAAGCGACTGGCAGTTGCGGCAGGAAGTCGAATGGCATATCGGAAAGGCAGGTTCGGGACGGATAAAGCCGGATCAGGAGCCATCGAGTCTAGCCGCCGACACGGGAGTCGGTGTGCCTTGCGCGTACACATTCGCGTTGTGACGCTCCATGAAGACCTGCGGGTTCTTCAAAGGGGTAAAGCCGTACTTGGCGTACAGCCCATGCGCATCCGCGGTTGCAAGCAGCCACCGGCGCAATCCTTGAAGGTCGGGGTGGGACACGACGCATTCCATGAGCCACTTGGACCAGCCCTGCCCGCGGTACTCCGGCAGCACGAACACGTCGGCGACATAAGCGAAGGTGGCCAGATCGCTGATGACGCGGACAAAGCCGATCTGCTTGCCATGGTGCAGGAGTGCGAAGCCAAGCGCCCCCTCAAGCGATCTGGCCACGGTCTCGCGGGGGATTCCCTTGGCCCAGTACGACTGGGTGAGAAAGCCGTGAATGACATCCAGATCCTGCCGTTTCGGGTCGCATGTGACGATGAATTCCCCTTTGGTCCATTCCATTCTTACCCCCTGTATGCCGTGATCACAGACGCCTCCCGCTGCGGGTTTTACCTGGCGAATTCCACGTTTGTCCCACCGAGTCGGGTAGGCTACGCTGTCGGCAATGCATGGTGAGCGCGCTCACGGCATTCTCGCGCTGCGTGCCTGCCCCAACTTTCGAAGGAGACCACACATGAGCAGCATTTGCCGCCTTGCTTTTGGCGCCATCGCCGCCGCCACGCTTGCCCTGACCTGCGTTGCCGCGGGGGCCCAGACCTGGCCCTCAAAGCCGATAACCATCATCGTATCGTTTCCGCCCGGCGGCGACAGCGATGCGCTGGCACGCGTGTTCGCCGAAAAGCTCACCACCCGCATCGGGCAACGCGTGGTGGTGGAAAACCGCACCGGTGCCAGCGGCACCATTGGCAACTCCTTCGTCGCCAAGTCGCCCGCTGACGGCCACACGCTGCTCTTCACGCCCAACACCATGACGACCGCGCCGCTGGTGTTGAAACCTGGCACCGGCGCTACATACGACGTCATCAACGACTTGGAGCCAGTCATCCTGATGGGACGATCGTCCATGTTCGTTGTCGTCAACGCCGCAAGCGGCATCCAGAATATCCGCGAACTCGTCGCCGCGGCCAAGGCCGGCAAGGTGCCGGACTATGCAAGCCCGGGCAGCGGCTCGCCGATGCACATCCTCGGCGCTCTCTTCAATCGCAACACCGGAGCGGACATCAAGCAGGTGCCGTATCGCGGTAGCGGACCCGCAATCATCGACCTCGTGGCCGGGCACGTTCAGCTCATGTACACGACTCTCGGCCCGGTGGCTCAGCACATTGCCGTCGGCAAGCTGCGCAACCTGGGGGTCGCGTCGCCGCAGCGCTCGCCCCTCGCGCCGGATGTACCCACCCTGGCCGAGTCCGGCGTGCTCGATTCGGAAGTCATCGGCTGGCAGGGCTTCTTTGCGCCGCGCGCAACACCGGCGCCGATCGTGCGCTCGCTCAACGAGCACTTCAACGAGATGCTCAAGATGCCCGATGTCCTGGCACGCATGCAAACCCTCGCGCTGGCGCCCGCAGGCGGCGATCCCGCCGTCTTGCGACGCCTGGTCGCAGTCGACTACGAGCGCTATGCCAAGCTCATCAAGGAGCTTGGCATCCAGGCGGATTAGGCCGGTGCGGCGGGACACGCGATGACAGAGCATTCGGCTACAACTTCCGCCGCCTGGACACGCGCGGACTTCGCGCGGGTGCCTTACGAGGTATTCACCAGCGACGAAATCTACGCGCGCGAGAACGAGCGCATATTTCGCGGCCCGGTGTGGAACTACCTGTGCCACGAGATCGAGCTGCCGGGCCCCGGCGACTACGTGACCAACTGGATCGGCGAAGCGCACGTGATCGTCGCGCGCGACCGCGATGGTTCGATTCACGCCTTCGAGAATTCGTGCGCGCACCGCGGCGCACGGCTTGTCAGCGCGGTGCGCGGAACACTGGA
>JBJXGS010000265.1:0-30501 GCA_046160545.1 Burkholderiales bacterium | reverse complement strand
GCCATGCGCCCCGGCAGCGTCTTCGCGATGTGCAGCACCGTGGCGCCGACGCGGGCCATCGATTTCGAGGCGCGCCTGGAGGCCATGGGGATCCTCTTCCTCGATGCGCCGATCTCCGGCGGCGCCGCACGCGCGGCCAGCGCGGAGATGACCATGATGACCGCCGGGCGGCCGGCCGCCTACGCCAAGTGCGATGGCCTGCTCGATGCGATGGCGGCCAAGGTCTACCGCTTGGGCGAGCGCGCCGGCAACGGCTCGAAGGTCAAGATCATCAACCAGCTCTTGGCCGGGGTGCACATCGCCGCCGCCGCCGAGGCGATGGCGCTGGGTATCCGCTCCGGTGTGGCGCCGGCCGACCTGTACGAGGTCATCACCCACAGCGCCGGCAATTCATGGATGTTCGAGAACCGCATGGCGCACGTGCTGGCAGGCGACTACACACCGCTCTCCGCAGTGGACATCTTCGTCAAGGACCTTGGATTGGTGCTGGACACGGCGCGCGCCACCAAGTTTCCGCTGCCGCTGTCGGCCACCGCGCACCAGATGTTCATGCAGGCCTCAAGCGCGGGGTATGCCAAGGAGGACGACGCGGCGGTGATCAAGATCTTTCCGGGGATCAAGCTGCCGTAGGGGCTTGCGGCGCCCCGCGCGCGAGTGTTCAGCGGTTCACGCTGCGCCTGGCACGCGAAAGTGCTTGGATAGCGCGATGCCCTGGCCCTGGTAGTTCGACTTGATGCCGGCGCCGTAGAGCCGGCTGGGAACAGCGGTCAGGCGCTCGTAGGACAGGCGCCCGACGATTTGCCCGTGCTCGATGACGAAGGGCACTTCGTAGGACCGTACCTCGAGCACCGCGCGCGAACCGTCGCCGGCGGCCGCCGCGTGGCCGAACCCGGGATCGAAAAAGCCCGCGTAATGCACGCGGAATTCCCCGACCAGGGTATCGTAGGCGATCATCTCGGCGGCGTAGGCCGGCGGCACGCGCACTGCCTCGCGCGAGGCCAGGATGTAGAAATCCGCCGGGTCCAGCACCAGGCCGCCACGCCGGGGCGCCATGACCGGCTCCCAGAAATCGGCCACCTCGTAGTGACGCACACGATCGATGTCGATCAGGCCGGCATGCGCCTTGGCGCGATAGCCGATCAGCCCGCCGGTCTTCTCGCCGGCCACATCCACGGTCACCGGGACGCCGTCGCGTATGTCGGCCTCGCTGATCGCCTCGACGACCTGATGCTCCTGCTGCAGGCGTCGCATGCTGCCGTCGGTGGTCTGCGGGTTGCCGCGGCGGATGCGCAACTGCGACAGCCGCGAACCCTTGCGCACCAGGACACTGAAGGTGCGCGGCGAGACCTCGGCGTAGAGAGGCCCCTTGTAGCCTTCGCGGATGCTGTCGAATTCCGTTCCGTTGTCGGTGATCAAGCGGGTAAAGATATCCAGGCGGCCGGTCGAACTCTTGGGATTGCCACGCGCGGACGTGCGGCGCTTCAAGGCCAGGCTCTCCTGCAAGGGAATGATGTACACACAGCCGCGCTCGAGTACCGCGCCGCCGCTGATGTCCATTTCGTGCATCGCCAGATCGTCAAGCTTCTGGCGGACCGTCGCGTTGCGCCCAGGCAGAAAACTTGCGCGCACCCGATAGGCCACCGCTCCCAGACGCAGGTCCAGGCTGGCCGGCTGGAACTGATCGCCGCGGATCGCGTCTTCCAAAGAGACGATCTCGCCGCCTTGGCGCACGCATTGTTCCAACGCCTGCACCGGCAGGATGCCGGTGGCGAATGCGGCGCGGGTCGTGGCCCTCTTGTTGCCTTTTCCGGACTCGATCATGCAGGGACCATTACAAGTGCGTTCCGTCAGGTTGGCCCATGACCGTCAACCGGCCTGATCGAGCTTGTCCAGCAGGGCCATTCCCCGCTTCGCGTTACCTCGGCCGGCACGCATCTCGAATCGTATGCGGGCGTCGAAATTCGCCAATGCCACCGTCGCCAGTTCGTCGACTAGCTTGTTGACGCTGACCGCGTTCGCCTTGGCCAATGCCTTGAGCCTTTCGTGCTTTTCGTCAGGGATTCGGATCGTCAGGGTGGACATGGGAACTCCTTGAGACATTGATCCGGGCGCAACAACCGGATCGACGGGAATCGTAATTCTCCCCGGGATAGATGGCGCACATTCCGCGTCACGATCGCATCGGCCTGCGCTGCCACCGCCAATTCCATCAAGTGATTGTCGCCTTCGTCAGGCAAGTTGGGGCGCCACGCAAAAAACACTTCGATCCATCGACAACTTCCGAGAAACGCATCGAACAATTCGGATCGCTCACTCGGGGAAAGCGCAGATCCGGCGAAGAGTCGATCACGCCCAAGCACGTCTTCATACTCGGCCAACAGTGCCGGCCCGAGCACGGGCACATAGTCACCAAGCAGACACGCGCGCATTACCCCTCTCGCCGCCCCTCCCCTTCCACGTAGCAGGGCGGCCGTCAAGACATCGGTGTCAACGACGATGGTCGCCATCAACGAATGATAGCACCTGCGCTATCATTGAAGTGCCTGCGCCATCCGCTTCCACGGTGGTCATTAATAGTTTTCAATTCAAAAAATCGCAAAAGGCCAAGGAATTCGTGAGTTGACACGTCTCGTCTGCGTCTACGGGAAGGGAAATTGGCTCAAACGAAAAGGAATCGCGCGTGTTCGGCTGGAAGCTGGCATTATCATCAATGCTGAATTTCGTTGATACGACGCTCATGGCATCGGCAAAGTCGATTTCAAGATCAAGCGCCAGCTCTAGGCATTTCGTCATCTGCCTGTCGAGCGGGAAAACGCCTGCCTCGCTGGAGGTCGGCAAGGTATACAGACGTCTTCGCGATGCACGCGCCGAGGCGCTCGGGTTGCTGCGAGTCGTCGATGAATCGGGAGAAGACTACCTTCACCCAGCCGGCCTGTTTGGCAGGATCACCCCCCAGCTGATACGCGCAGGGCACTGGAGCGCGCCTGATTGGAGGTCGGTTGGCAATGTCGCGATGGCCCGGCGCCTTTGCGACAGGAAGACTTCAGATTCCTGCGGCGTCACCGACGATGACCCTCAGCCGCGCTTGATTCACGCGCACGGCCAAGCGCGCGGCCGACCCGAGATACTCACCGTCCACCGCGAACGGTAGAGGCTCGCGGGACTCGATCGCAAGCTTTTCGTAGGGAAAGGTGCGAATGCGAGCATCCCCCAGGTGCGTTCCCTTGAGCAGGCGTGGCAGCATGCAAAGCGCCCCCAGGCGCGAGAACTGCCCCGCAATGAGCAGGTTCAGGTGCCCGTCATCGATGCGGGCATCCGGGACCGCCGGCATGCCGCTGCCGAAGGTCGGCGTATTGAGCGTGGAGGCAAACAGCGCCGCGCCCGAGTGCACCAGCGCGCCGTCGGCCGTAACGCGCAAGATGTGATTGGACAGCGCGGCCAGCTCGCCAAAAGTGGCAAACAGATAGCGCGGCAGGCCGCGCAGCCATTTCGGTCCGGCGAGCGCACGCGCGCACACCGCCCCATCGAAGCCGACGGTGAGGTTGGCGGCAAAAAGCGCCTCCGCGTCGTCATACTCCACCTGGCCGATATCGATACTGCGCTCTGCGCCTTGACCAAGCAGCGCCAGCGTAGACTCGAGCGGATGACCGAAAATTCCCAGGGCACGCGACAAGTCGTTGCCGCTTCCGGCAGGTACAAGTGCCAGCACGTGATCGCCATCCAGGATGGCCCGCAGCAGCTGATTGACCGTTCCGTCCCCGCCGGCGACGAGCACGCGACTGCCACGCGGCAGCGCCTGCAGAAGCCCGCGCGCAATTTCGGCGCTTGCCGGCAGTTCGATCCGGCAGCCTGGTGCAACGTGTTCCAGCGCGGCGCGCAATGCGGGCAGCATGCGCGCCGCCCGGCCGCCCGCAGCGTGGGGATTGACCAGGGCCAGGGCGAAATGCGCCATGCGGGTTGGATCGAAAAGCGCCCATTCTATGGCTGGGCCCCTGCGCCCCAACAATACCGCCGGCCGAACGTGGGCCGACACGCCTTGCGCACACCGCAGCGATGAACGCCACGCACTCGATTCCATGGCGTGCGCACGCCGCCTTCTACCTGTGCACCTTCGTGTGGAACTGCGGCCTTGGCATGAGCCATCCGCTCATACCGCTCTACGCGGATTCCCTGGGCATGTCCGGCGTCGCCATCGGCACCTTGATCGCGGCGCCGGTGCTGGTGCAGATCGCCTTCAATCTCCTGGGCGGCGCATTCACCGATCGCTTGGGCGGAAGACTGCTGGTGCTCTTTTCCTGCCTGTCGATGTGCGCAGGCGCGCTCATGTTTTCGCAGTCGACCAGCTTCGCGGCGCTCCTGGCCGCGCAGGCCGTGCTGATCATGGGCCGTGCAGTCTTTTGGCCAGCCACCTGGACCATCGCGGGGCAGCTGCCCGGCGCCCGCAGCGTTGAACTCGGGCGGCTCAACGCCATGACCAACCTGGGACAGATCGCCGGCACGCTGACTGCCGGGGTCGCGATCGCAGTCGCCGGCTTCGCCAATGCCTTCCTGCTCCTGGCTGGTTCGGCGCTGGTGGCGTGGGTCGCGATGCTCATGCATCCTCGCGAGGTGCGCCCGTCAGCGACCGCAAAATTCGCACCCTTTGCACGCTACGGGCGGCTCCTGCGCCTGCGACCCATGCTCTTCGTCATGGGCTGTGCCTACGTCGCAGCCCTCCCCTTCTCATTGTCGGTATCGTTCTATCCGCTGCTCTTCGAGGCCTACGGCTATCGTCCCGAGGTCAACGGACTGGTGCTGTCGCTGCGCGGCATCGGCGCCGCGCTGATGGGCATCTTCGTCGCGCGCTACCTGGATTTCTCGATGAAAGGGAGCCTCGCAATCGGATCGGCAGCCACGGTCGCGCTGGCGGTCGGTACGGTGGGCCTGACCGGGAACATTCTGGCGGTCTCGGCGCTGCTGCTGCTCGTCGGCCTGGGGTCGGGCCTCATGTCGCTCAACTTCCAGATCATGGTCACCGAGGTCACCGCCCCCGAGGATCGGGGTTCGGCGAACGCATTGGGCGGGGTCGGCTGGGGCATGTCGCACTTGAGCGCGCCCCTGCTCATGGGGGTGCTGCATGACAACATCGGCATTCAGAACGCATTCGTGGTCCTGGGCCTGTGCACCCTGGCATGGGCGGCCGCGCTGGCCTGGCTGCATGTCTGGGCGTTCGGTCAGCGCCGCGGGGCATGACGTCAGGGTTCGGCAGGCTCGCGAGGTGATGTGGCGCGTTGTCTTGCGCTAGAGTGCGCGATCCCACTCCCTTTGCCGTCCGCCATGACTGAACTGGAACGCTTTCTCGCCGCGCGCGATTTCCTGCAAGCCCACTCGACCGACTACGCACGCGCCGTCGCCGACTTTCGTTGGCCGGTGCTTGCCGGCTTCAACTGGGCGCTCGACTACTTCGATACGATCGCGCGCGACAACCACGGGCTGGCGCTACGCATCCTTGAGGAGGATGGCACCGAGGCGTCGCTCAGCTACGCGCAGCTCGCGGAGCGCTCCGACCGGGTGGCGAATTTCCTGGTGCGCCAAGGCGCCGCCAAGGGCGACCGTATGCTCCTGATGCTCGGCAACGAAGTGCCGCTCTGGGAGGCGATGCTGGCCGCGATCAAGCTGGGGGTGGTGGTGATCCCGGCGACGCCACTTCTTTCCGGCCCCGACCTGCGCGATCGCCTGGAGCGCGGCCGCATCCGCTTCATCCTGACCAACGCCGGTGGCTCGGCCAAGATCGACGAGATGCCGGCCGCGGCGCTCACCGGCGTGACGCGCATCCGGGTCGGCGGTGCGGCGGCGGGCTGGGTCGACTACGGCGATGCCGACCGCGAGGCACCGACCTTCGTTCCGCACGATCGGCCGGTCGCGAGCGACCCTCTGCTCGAGTACTTCACCTCGGGGACAACATCAAAACCAAAGCTCGTACAGCATACGCAGGCCAGCTACCCGATCGGGCATCTGTCGACGCTCTACTGGCTGGGACTGAAAAAGGGCGACGTGCACTGGACCATCAGCTCGCCGGGCTGGGCCAAGCACGCCTGGAGCTGCGTGTTCGCGCCGCTCAACGCCCAGGCGACGATCTTCATCTACAACTACACGCGCTTCAACGGCCCGGCCATCCTCGATGTCCTGGTCGACAACGCGGTCGCCACCCTGTGCGCCCCGCCGACGGTGTGGCGCATGCTGATCCAGGAGGACCTCGGACGCTGGAAGGTGCGCTTGCGCGAACTGATCTCGGCCGGCGAACCGCTCAACCCCGAGGTGATCGAGCGGGTAGCAGCCGCCTGGGGCATGACCATCCGCGACGGCTTCGGGCAGACTGAGACCACCGCGCTGATCGGCAACTCGCCGGGACAGAAGCTTAAACCCGGCTCGATGGGCCGGCCGATGCCGGGCTACCGCATCGCCCTGCTCGACCCGGACGGCCGCCCCGCCGACGAAGGCGAGATCTGCATCGACCTTGCCGAACGTCCCATCGCGCTCATGAACGGCTACGCCGGTGACGACGTCAAGAACGCCGAAGTCATGCGCGACGGCCACTATCACACCGGCGATGTCGGCAGCCGCGACGCGGAGGGTTACATCACCTACGTCGGCCGTGCCGACGATGTGTTCAAGTCATCGGGCTACCGCATCAGCCCCTTCGAGATCGAGAGCGCGCTCATCGAGCATCCGGCGGTGGCCGAGGCGGCCGTGGTGCCGACGCCCGACCCGGTGCGCGGTGTGGTCCCCAAGGCCTACCTGATCCTGGCACCCGGGCACGCGCCGGATGCGGCGACTGCCGCCTCGATCTTCGCCTTCATGCGCGAACGCGTCTCGGGCTACAAGCGCGTGCGGTTTATCGAGTTCTCCGATCTGCCCAAGACCATCTCCGGCAAGATTCGGCGCGTCGAGCTGCGCCTGCAGGAGACGCGCCGCCCGGCCGAGGGGCCGCGCAACGAGCGCGAGTTCGTCGAGGCAGGCACCAAGTAAGCCGCAGCGCGCTTTTGCCGTTCTGACGCCCGCGGCCTTCGCGCTCCCCTGCCGCACGCAGGTAAAGGCGCAGCTACCCGCTTCGCTTTTCTAGCTCAGGAGCTGCGGCAACACCGCGCCGATCGGGTCGCGGAAGACCGCATCGGCGACGTCGTCAAACGGCGTCTCCTGGGCATTGAGGATCACCAGCCGCGCACCGGCCGACTTGGCCAGTTCGACCGCGCCGGCGATCGGGTAGACCGTCAAGCTGGTGCCGATGGAAAAAAACAGGTCGGCCTCGCGCGCGGAGCGCATGGCACGCTCGATTACTTCCGGCACCAGGTTCTGGCCGAACGAGATGGTCGCGCTCTTCAGGATGCCGCCACAATCGCGACACGGCGGATCGGCCTCACCGGCGCGCACGCGGTCCAGCGCTGCCTGCATGGGCGCGGTCATGCCGCAGGCCATGCACACCACACGGCGCATCGTGCCGTGCACTTCGATGACCATGTGCGGCGAATTGCCGGCCGCCTGGTGCAGTTCGTCGATGTTCTGGGTGATGAGCGCGTGCAGCTTGCCGCGGCGCTCCAGCTCTGCCAGCGCGTTGTGCCCGGCGTTGGGCTTGGCCGTCCACGCCGGGTTTTCCAGGCGCGAGCGCCACGAGGCGCGGCGCACCTCGGGGTCGTTCATGTAGTAGTGGATGTTGGAGAGCTTTTCGGCCTGCGGATCGCGGGTCCACACGCCCTGCGGCCCGCGAAAATCCGGGATGCCCGATTCGGTCGAAATGCCCGCGCCCGTGAGAACGACGATGCGCCGTGCTTCGGCGACCCAGGCGCGCACGCGACCGACGTCTGCTGCTTGGTCGTCCACCACGCGCCGCCTTGCTCAATAGGACTTGGGCAAACCCAGGACCTTCTCGGCGATGAACGAGAGGATCAATTGCGGCGAGATCGGCGCGATGCGCGTCAACATGACTTCGCGCAGATAGCGCTCGACATGGTATTCCTTGGAATAGCCCATGCCACCGTGGGTCAGCATGGCGGTCTCGCAGGCGCGGTAGCCGGCCTCAGCGCACAGATACTTGGCCGCGTTGGCCTCCGCGCCGCACGGGCGACCCTGGTCGTAGAGCCAGCCGGCCTTTTGCATCATGAGATTGGCCGCCTCGAGCTCGATCCAGCGTTCGGCCAGCGGATGCTGGACACCCTGGTTACGCCCGATCGGCCGGTCAAAAACGATGCGTTCGCGGGCGTACAGGGCGGCGCGCTTCAAGGCCGCGCGGCCGATGCCCACCGCCTCTGCGGCGATCAGGACGCGCTCCGGGTTCATGCCGTGCAGGATGTATTCGAAGCCGCGCCCCTCCTCGCCGATGCGATCCTCGGCCGGGATCTCCAGGTCATCGATGAAGAGCGCGTTGGAGTCAACGGCCTTGCGCCCATGCTTGGAAATCTCGCGTGCCTCGATGCGCTTGCGGTCGAAGGCGCAGTAGAACAGGGTCAGGCCGCGCGCCGGTGCGGCCGGATCGGGATCGGCGGTGCGCGCCAGGAGCAGCATGCGATCGGCCACCTGCGCGGTCGATATCCACATCTTGCGG
Organism: Burkholderiales bacterium; assembly: GCA_046160545.1. Taxonomy (GTDB): domain Bacteria; phylum Pseudomonadota; class Gammaproteobacteria; order Burkholderiales; family JAEUOS01; genus JAEUOS01. Next base: position 21,923 of record JBJXGS010000265.1, on the reverse strand, counting down.
CCGTTGACGATGTAACGGTCCCCCTTGCGCACCGCGCGGGTCTTGAGCTTGAGCGTATTCAAGCCTGCGTCGGGTTCGGTGACGGCAAAGCAGGCCTTGTGCCTGCCCTCGATCAAGGGCGGCAGGAAACGGCGCTTTTGCTCGTCCGTGCCGTTGATCACCACCGGGTGCAGGCCGAAGATGTTCATGTGCACCGCCGAGGCGCCGGACATGCCGGCGCCGGACTCGGCGATGGTGCGCATCATGACCGCGGCCTCACTGATCCCCAGGCCCGCGCCGCCGTATTCAACCGGCATGGCCACGCCCAGCCAGCCGGCCTCGGCCAGCGCGGCGTGGAAGTCGAGCGGAAAGCCACCCTCTTCGTCCTTGTTGCGCCAGTAGTCGGCGTCGAAGCGGGTGCACAGCGCCTCGATGGCACGCTGGATGTCTTCCTGCTCGCGGGTTGCTGCAAAGTCCATGCTGTGATCTCCGGGCGAGCTTTAGTCGACCTTGGCGCCTGAGGCCTTGACGACCTGCTGCCACTTCTTGGTTTCAGCCGTGATGAAGGTCCCCAGCTGTTCCGGCGTGCCGCCGACCGGGTCGGCCCCCAGGCCCTTGAAGCGCTCGATGATTTCAGGACGCTTCAGGATGCGGTCCACCTCGGCTGACAGACGCTGCACGATCGGCGCCGCGGTTCCGGCCGGCGCGACCAATACGAACCAGGACTCCGCAGAATAGCCCGGCAGGACCGAGGCGACGGGCGGCACATCGGGCAACTGCGCGTTGCGCGTCTCGCTGGTCACACCCAGTGCGATCAGCTTGCCGGCGCGAATGTGCGGGATGGCCGAGGGCAGGTTGTCGATCGCCATCTGGATCTGCCCGGCCATCAGGTCAAGCAGCATTGGCCCGCTGCCGCGATACGGGATATGCACCACAAAAACGCCGGAGCGATTCTTGAAAAGCTCGGTCGACAAATGCCCGGTTGAACCGCTGCCCGGCGACCCGTAGGAAAGGGCACCCGGTTTCGACTTGGCGATGCGGATCAGGTCGGCCAGGGTCTTCGCCCCGACCCCGGGATGCACGACCAGCACATTGGGGACGCGCACCACGAACGACACCGGGATCAGGTCGCGGGCGGTGTCGTAGGGCATCTTGGGGTACAGGAACTGATTGATCGCCTGGGTGCCCGGCGTGCCCATCAGGAAGGTTGCGCCGTCGGGCGCGGCGCGCGCCACCTCGGCGGCGCCGACGTTGCCGCCGGCGCCGGCGCGGTTTTCGACCACGAACGACTGCTTGAGGCTCGTGGTGAGCTGCTCCGCGACGATCCGCGCAGTGATATCAGTGGTGCCGCCGGGCGCGAACGGCACGACGATGCGCACCGGCTTGGTCGGCCAGTCCTGCGCCGTCGCTGGCAGCGCCGCGGCCAGGACCGCGGCGCTTACGGCCAATCCGAAAATGCGGCGGCTGGACATCGTTTGCACCTACTTGATGATGCCGGAAATCGGCTTGGAGACAGGCACCCAGCGCCCGCCCTTGACCTGGTCGATCTCGATCAACTCCGGTCCGGCGTGGTTGTTGGTGAACGTCATGCGGCCATAAGTCGTGAAGTCCTGCTGCGGCACGCTTGCCAGCGCCTTGATGAAGCCCTCGGCAGTCAGGTTGCGACCGGCTGCCTGCAGGCCCTTGATGAACCAGTCGGTGTACGAATACGAATTGAGCGCGTTCTCGTCAGGATCGGCGTTGAACTTCTTCTTGTATGCGTCCATGACCTTCCTGGCCTCGGGCGAAGCTGTGTCGGGATAGTTGAGCTTCCAACCACCCATGCCGTACATGCCTTCGAGCGCGCCCTTGCCGAGGATGGCCGCGATCGTGTTACGCCCAGGCAGAGCGGTCATCACCTTGACATCGTTCCAGCCCAGCTTCTTGACTTCCGCGCCCACCGCGACGGTCTCGCGCACCACGGTGGCGGCGATGATCAGGTCGACGTTGGCCGCCTTCATGCGTGCCACCTGGGACGAAAAGTCGATATCGCCAGGCTTGTAGCCGGCCTCGGCGGCCAGCTTCAGGCCGTGGGCTTCCATCGCCTGATTCAGGCCACGCCGCACCAGGTCACCGAAGGGACCTTCCTGGAAGATGAAGCCGACCCGCTTGGAGCCGAATTCCTTCAGCGCCCAGGACACGCCGGTCGCGGTGGTGGTGTCATAGTTCTGCACGGTCGTGACCAGAAGAGGCGAATTGCCCGAAATCTGCCGGAAGATCGCAGAGGCGCCCCAGGGCGCGTAATTGACCACCCCGGCATCGACGACCATCTTGACCGTGGCCGCATTGGGCCCGGAGCCGAACGAATTGATGATCGCGAAGACACGATCCTGGTTGATGAATTTCTGCACCGCGCGTACCGCCTGCTGCGGTTGCAGGCCGTTGTCCTCGACGATCAGGCGCAGGCGCCGGCCATGCACGCCGCCGGCCTCGTTGGCCTCGTCGATGCGCATCTGCATGGCGTTGCGCAGCATCGGCATGCCGGCCGCGGTGGGGCCGGACAGGTCCAGGTGACTGCCGAGCACGATTTCGGTGTCGGTGACGCGCTGGGCGGCCGCGGGCAGTGCGGCCGTCAGTCCCAGTCCGACCACACATGCCGCGATTGCTGAAGAAATTTTCATGTCTTGTCTCCGTTTGAATATCAAAGCCTTACCACCCAATACAGGCCGATACTTCCCCGCCTCGCTGCTCGTCGACCCGCACGAAACTGACCGCCTCGCGGCTGTGGCTGTTCGGCTCGGCCACGCACCTCTGGAAGGTCGTTCGCACCGCCATCAGCCGGGCCATGCCCGGCAAATCCGGAACTCGTGCAGGGTCTACGCAAATCGCGTTGTCCCGTCTGCGCGCATCGAACCTGTGCGGCGCGGAAGTATAGCGTCAGGCACACGTCGCGGCGCCACGTCGGATGTTCAAACAGTCATCAGGTCGACGTAGTGATTCTCCATGTGATGCAGCGCCTCTTCGAGCTGCGCCATCGGCCCCGGTTCGAAAAACCGCGAGCTGGCCGCGTTTTGCAATGACTCGACCATCACCGAATCCTCGGCGATGATCTGCTCGACGAACTTGCTGTACTTGCCGAACTCCGCTGCGAAGTTCGGGATGGTGAACGCCGCCTCGGGAAACAGCAAATAGCAGGCGATGCGCGTGCTGGAGGGCGATTGCGGCCACACGTGCCACATGCGCAGGCTGTCGGCGCGCAGCGAGATGTTGAGGTTGGGATAAATCCCCGCCTTGCAGGCGATGCCGGGCGACTCGGTGGTGAGCCAGGGCAGCGTCGGAAAAACCTGGGCGCCTGAACTCGAATGCGGGCGCGCCTCGTAGCGGGTATGCCAGCCGCCGTTGCGCAGGAGCGAATATTCGATGCGGGCACCCTTGACGAAACCGCCAAAGCTGCTGCGGTGGATCACACCGACGTGGTACATGTCGATCAGGTTCTCGACTAAAAATTTCCAGTTGCACTTGACATCGATTTCCACCACGCCCGCCAGCCTGCACTGGTCGCTCTGGAACCACCAGAGTCCCTCTTCGAAGGGGGCGATGAACTGCTCGAAGGGCTCGGGCTCTTCCGCGCAGTTGACGAAAATCCAGCCGCGCCAGGTGCGAACCTGCAGGCGCTTCATGCCCCAGCCTGCCATATCCACCGCGGATTCCTTCATGCCGGGGGCGACGACCAGCTTGCCGGCGGTGTCGTACAGCCAGGCGTGATAGGGGCAGCTGAAGTCCTTCGCATTGCCCTGGCCGCTGACCACTTCAACGCCGCGATGCAGGCACATGTTGACGAAACAAACGATCTCGTCGGCGCTGTGACGCGTGACCACCAGCGGTTCATCCGTGACCCTGATGGTCATGTAGTCGCCGACCTTGGGGAGCTGCTCGACACGCCCCACCGACAGCCACGAACGCATGAAGATGCGCTCTTTCTCCAGAGCGTAGATGTCGGGCGAGTGGTACACCTGGCCAGGCAGGTGGCGCGAGCGCAGCAGGGTCTCGCGCGTGGCCTCGAACCCGGGACGCAGGTCGTGCAGTTGCCGGGTTGCCGCACTGGTCATGACTGGTCCTCCACGATTGCGCGCACCGGGCGCTGGATAGAATCCTGTGGATTCTATTGCAGGGGCTGCACGGCCGAACATGCGCTCAAGCCAGAACCTCGAAACACCTGTCCTGATCGCCGGCGGCGGCCCGGTCGGATTGACCATGGCCATCGAACTGGGCTGGCGCGGCATCGACTGTGTGCTGGTCGACGAAGGCGATGGCGAGCTCGTGCATCCGCGCACCGGACTGATCGCGATTCGCACCATGGAAATGCTGCGGCGCTACGGACTGTCAGAGCGAATGCGCAACTGCGGCTTTCCCGACGACTACGACTTGTCGATGGTGTTTTGCACCTCGCTCAACGGACTCCTGCTTGCGCGCGCACCCTACCCTTCGATGCGCGACGCGCCGACGCCGCCTGAAACGCCGGAGAAGAAGCAACGCTGCCCGCAGATCTGGATGCAACCAATCCTGGCCGATGCGGTGCGTGCGAACCCGTTGGTCGACTTGCGGCTCGGGCATCGACTTGAGAGTTTTGAAGACGACGGTTCGAGCGTGATCGCGCAGGTGTCCGCGCGCGCTAACGATGCGCCGCTGACCATTCGCGCGCAGTATCTGATCGGCTGCGACGGTGCAACCAGTGGCGTACGCGAACGCCTGGGCATCGCCACAAACGGTCGTGCACTGGGCTATTCAGTCAATATCGTGTTCCGCGCGCCGGGGCTCGTGCGGCAGCACCGCATGGGCGAAGCCGAACGCTACCTGTTCGTCGGCCCCGAAGGTACCTGGGGCAACGTCACCGTCATCGACGGTGACGCGTTGTGGCGGTTGACAGTGTTGGGGTCGGAGCAAAAGCTCGACCTGGCGAGCTTCTATGCGCGCGCCTGGGTGCGGCGCGCGCTCGGCAGTGACGCGATCGCTTTTGAGGTGCTGTCGGTCGCGCCCTGGCGGCGCAGCGAAATGCTGGCAGAACGCTTTTCGGCCGGTCGTGCGTTTCTGGCCGGCGATGCCTGTCACACCATGTCACCCACCGGTGGCATGGGCATGAATACCGGCATGCAGGAGGTCTTCGACCTGGGCTGGAAACTGGAGGCCGCGCTGGCCGGCTGGGCCGGGCCGCACCTGTTGCCAAGCTACGATGCAGAACGCCGGCCGGTGGCGCATCGCAATATCGCCTTTTCCACCCAGAACTACCAGGCCTGGCGTGATACGCCCGACGCGCAGGCGGTCTGCGATGACACACCCGCGGGCGCCAAGGTACGTGCGCTGCTTGGCGCGCGGCTCAGCGAGTCAACAAAGGTGGAATGGGAGTCAACGGGCCTGCAGATCGGTTACCGCTATGATGCCTCGCCGATCTGCGTGCCCGATGGCACTCCGCTGCCGGCGGACGACTATTCGCTGTATGAACCCACCACGCGCCCCGGCGCCCGCGCGCCGCACGTCTGGATGAGCGACGGGCGCTCGACTCTCGACTTGTTCGGGCGCGGGTTTGTGCTGCTGCGGTTGGGCAACACAGGCGACGTCGACGGCCTGTGTGACGCATTCGCGCGCCGCCGCATACCGCTGACCGTGCACACGTTGGCTGAATCGCAGGTGGTCGCACGATACGAGCGAGCCCTGGTGCTGGTACGGCCGGACGGCCATGTCGCCTGGCGCGGCAATTTTCTGGACAATCCGCAACGCATCGCTGATATTGTGAGCGGCAAGACAACCATCTAACAACGGAGACAAACACCATGCGCGAGAAGCGAAGAACCTTGCTCACAGGCGCAGCCGGCCTGCTGCTCGCCCCGCGACTGCAGGCTCAAACCACAGCCTGGCCGACACGACCGGTGCGATTGGTGGTGCCGTTCACGCCGGGCGGCAGCAACGACGTGCTGGGACGCATCGTCGGGCAAAAACTCTCCGACTACTGGGGCCAGCCCGTCGTGGTCGAAAACCGCCCGGGCGTCGGCGGCAACCTGGGGGCAAGCCTGGTGGCCAAGGCGCCGGCCGATGGCTATACGCTGCTGGTCGCGCCCGGCAACATCCTCACCATCAATCCGTTCCTGTACGAAAAGGACAAGGTCGGCTACGATCCCGTAAAGGACCTGGCGCCAATTTCCCTGATGGGTGTCGCGCCCATCGTGCTGGCGGTCAATCCGAAGGTAGCAGCGCAGAACGTGCGCGAACTGATCACGCTGGCCAGCGCCAAGGCCGGCGCGGTCAACTACGCATCCGCCGGGGTCGGTACACCGCAGCATCTGTCGGCCGAACTGTTCGCCTCGATGGCTGGGGTGCGCCTGACCCACGTCCCCTACAAGGGCGCGGTGCCGGCGATCACCGACTTAGTCGGCGGGCAAGTGCAAATGATGTTCGGCATCATCAACTCGTTGCTACCATTCATCAGGAACGGCGCGGTGCGCGCGCTCGGCGTCGGCGGCCGGCAAGGCCTGGCGTCCTTGCCCGGCGTGCCGCCGGTCGCCGACACACTACCCGGCTTTTTGACCGATTCTTGGACCGGTCTGATGGCGCCGGCAGGCACGCCGCGCGACGTGATCGCGAAAGTCGGCCAAGGCATCGCGCGTGCACTTGGTGAGGCGGACGTGCGCGAAAAACTCACGGCGCAGGGCATCGAACCGACCGCCAATTCGTCCGCCGAGTTCGCTGCCCTCATCGGCACCGAGACCGTGCGCTGGGCCAAGGTGATCAAGGAAACCGGGGCGCGCGCGGAATAATTCCGGCGCAATGCAGTCAGCGATACATCGCCTGATTCAGGCCGCGGCGCACCAGGTCGCCGAACGGGCCTTCCTGGAAGATGAATCCAACCCGCTTGGAGCCGAACTCTTTCAGCGCCTACGACACGCCGGTCGCGGTGGTGGTGTCATAGTTCTGCACGGTCGTGACCAGAAGCGGCGAATTGCCCGAAATCTGCCGGAAGATCGCAGAGGCGCCTCACGGCGCGCAATTGAAGCGTGGAGCTTTCTCGCGCCATCGCATTTGCATCCTCGAATCGGGCTCGCGTTACTTCGGCAGAAAAGATCTGAATTCGCTCAATAGGTCACGATCAAACGCCGGCCCGAGATTGCGCAGCCACTGCTCTACATACGCGACGTCGAACTTGCTGCGCTTGCGTAGCAGCCGTTTCACGTCGTCATGGTCGCGTTCGCGACCGGCGAAGACCTTCTGAATCAGGAGGTCTTCGAAAGACGTGAACGCTACAGAGGTCGACCCAATAGAGTAGTACGTCACCCTCGCGAGCGCGGCTTCCTCCAACGGCGAGCCGGACAAAGCAGCGTCGATACGAATACCGGATGCCTTGTCGGCGAGCAGCAGGATATGCCCTGCCTCGGCCAGTGCCTCGTAATCCGTGACCCTCGGCACAAGTCCGGCCGAACGCAAGAGTCGGTCGGCCCGCCGCCAGCTGTCGACCCCTATCCCGAGCGTGATGTCGATGTCTTGGGTGAGCCTCGCCTCCCCATACTGAATCACCGCCTGTCCGCCGATGACCATGTAGCGCACGCCCGCTTGCGAGAGTGTCGCCGCCAGCCGCTCAAGCAGCGGAATGTAGACCTGATCCATGTAGCAGGCGCAGGACGCGCATCTTCTCGGCGGCTCGTTCCGAATCGTGCGCAGGCCGCCAGCCGCGCTGCCACGCACTGACTGCCAACGCTTCGGCGATCTCGCGATTGCGAACGGGATCGACGGGCGTGTCCGCTTCCTCGGCTTCCATGCGCCGGGACACGAAATCCAACCGCGCCTTGAGGCTGCGGATTTGCTCAACAGTCATTTCCGGGGCCATCGCCGCTCCAAATTCCCGATCAGGGCCCACGCTTCGCGACTACGTGGCAAAAGTGATTTGTCGAACGAGCATACACCACCAGGCCGCTTCGGTCACTCAGCGATACATCGCCTCGATCAGCCCGGCGTACTTTTGCGCGACGACGCGGCGCTTCAACTTCATGGTCGGAGTCAGTTCCTCGTCTTCGGCCGTCAGTAGCTGTTCGAGGATGCGAAAGGTCTTGACCTGCTCGACCCGCGCCAGGCGCGCGTTGACCGTTTCGACCTCTTTGGCGATCAATTGCACGACTTCGGTCGCGCGCGTCAGGCTGGCGAAGTCGGTGTACGGCACCTGCGCCTCCTGGGCGTACTTGGAGACGTTGTCCTCGTCGATCATGATGAGGCAGGTCAGGAAATGGCGCGACTCGCCGATCACGACCGCATCCGAGATGTAGGGGCTGAACTTGAGCTGGCTCTCGATGTTTGACGGCGTGATGTTCTTGCCGCCAGAGGTGATGATGATGTCCTTGATGCGGTCGCGGATCGCCAGCGCCCCGTCCGCGTCGATGACGCCGCAGTCACCGGTATGCAGCCAGCCTTGCGCGTCGATGGTCTCGGCAGTCTTTTCGGGCAAGTCCCAGTAGCCGGCGAAGACGTTGTCGCCGCGTACCAGGATCTCGTCGTCTGCGCCCAGGCGCACCTCGACTCCCGGTGCCGGGCGGCCGCAAAAGCCGATCTTGATGCGCTCGGTCGAAGTGGCGCAGACAAAGCCCGAGGTCTCGGTCATGCCGAAGCCCTCGATCAGGTCCACTCCCAGCGCCAGGTACCACTTGAGGAGCTCGGGCGGCACCGGCGCCGCGCCGGTGATCGCATTCTTTACCTGCGACAAGCCCAGCATGTCGCGCACGTTGGAAAACGCGATGCGGCGCAGCCACGTGAGGCCTGCGCCATCCCACTCGGCGCGCGGCCGTCCGGCCAGGCGCGCCTCCGCGGCGCGCGTGCCGGCGGCCAGTGCCCTGTTGTAGACCGCACGCGCCGGCGCCACCGCATCACGCATGAACAACTCCACCTGCGAGTGCAGCTTCTCCCAGAAGCGGGGCGGCGCGAACACCATGTGCGGTGACACCTCGCGCATGTCGCCCGCCACAGTGCCGGCGTTCTCCGGGAAGTGCACGATGTAGCCCAGCGCCAGCTGGTTGAAGACCGTCGACATGCGCTCTGCGATATGACACAAGGGCAGGAACGACAGGGTCTTGTCACCCTTGCCCACCGTCAGGTACTGGCGCACCGTGCCGATCTGGAAGATCAGGTTGCGCTGCGCGATCATGGCGCCCTTGGGCGCGCCGGTGGTGCCCGAGGTATAGACCAGGAACGCGACATCCTGAGGATTGCCGGCAGCGATCGCTGCCTCGAAGTCGGCGGCATTCCGGGCGGCCAGCGCGTGACCGTGCGCGATGAACGATGCGTAGTCGGTCACGCCCCCGTCCTTCAAGCCACGCAGCCCCTCGGTATCCATGACGACGATGCGTATCAGTTCGGGGCAGCGCTCGCGCACGGCCAGCGCCTTGTCGAGTTGCTCTGCGTCCTCGACAAACAGCACGCGGGTATGCGAGTTGGCGAGCACGAACTCGACCTGCTCGGCCGACGAGGTCGGGTAGATGCCATTGCCGATCATGCCCATGCACTGCGCGCCCATGTCGGCGTACAGCCACTCGGGACGGTTCTCGGCCAGCACCGTCACGACCTGGCCGCGCGCGACGCCCGCGTCGGCCAGCGCCAGCCCGAGGGCGCGTGCGTTGGCGTAGTACTCGCCCCAGGTGGCGGACTTCCAGATGCCGCGCGTCTTCCAGCGCAGCGCCGGATCATCGCCCCAGGCGCGCGCGCGTGCTCGGAACAGCCTGGCCGCGGTGTCGCAATCAAGGGTCAGTGGATTCATCGCCAGGTCTTGCGTCGTTTCCAGCGCCGCTGCCGGCCATCAGCCTCGCGCGTCGCGCCCAGGCCCAGGTAGAACTCCTTGACATCCTCCTTGGCCTTCAAATTTGCGCAGGTGTCGGCGGCCACCACGCGCCCCAGTTCCATGATGTAGCCGTCGTGGGCATGGTCCAGCGCGATCGCGGCGTTCTGTTCGACCAGAAGGATGGTCATGCCGGTCTCGGCATTGACGCGCGTGACGATGCGAAAGATCTCGGTGGTGAGGATGGGCGAGAGTCCCAGCGAGGGTTCGTCCAGCAACAGCAGGTCCGGCCGGGCCATGAGTGCACGGCCGATGGCGAGCATCTGTTGTTCGCCGCCCGACAGGAGCCCCGCATGCTGGGTGCGCCGCTCGGCCAGGCGCGGAAACCAGGAGTAGACCCGCTCGATGTCCTCGGCGACACCCGCCTTGACGCGCCGCGCGAAGGCTCCCGCGGTCAGGTTGTCGGCCACCGACAGGAACGGGAACACGTGCCTGCCTTCCGGCACCAGCACCAGTCCGCTGCGCGCCACGGCGTCGGCGTCGCGTCCGGCGATGGACTGGCCCTGGTATTCGATGCTGCCCTTGAACGGGTCGATCACCCCGGCGATGGTGTTCAAAAGCGTGGTCTTGCCGGCGCCATTGGCTCCCAGCACGGCGACGATGCGCCCGGGCTCGACCGACAGCGAAACGCCGCGGATCGCGCACACCGGCCCGTACCAGGTCTCGACATTGCGTACCGTGAGGAGCGCGGCCATGACTTCAATGCCCCAGGTAGGCGGCGACCACGTCCGGGTGGGCGCGTACCTCGGCCGGCGTACCCAGCGCGATGCCGCGGCCGAGGTTCATCGCCAGCACACGGTCGGCCACCGCGCCAACCAGGGACATGTCGTGCTCGACCATGATGACGGTGATCCCCAGATCATGGACGATGTCGTCGATCCAGAACGCGAGCTCGCGCGTCTCCTCGGGATTCAAGCCCGACGCGGGCTCGTCGAGCAGGAGAAGCCTGGGTTCGGTGGCCAGCGCCCGCCCCAGTTCGACCACCTTGCGCACCCCGTAGGGCAGCCCGGCGACCCGCTGCATGCGATACGGCGCCAGGTCGAGGAAATCGATCAGGGACTCGACCCGATCGCGCGACAGGTCCTCGTGCCGGCGCACGGAGCGGCTGCCGAGCATCTGCGCGAGCCAGTTGCCGTGATCGAAGCGGTGGCGGCCCAGCAACATGTTGTCGAGCACGGTCGCACCGTCGAAGAGCTCGATGTTCTGGAAGGTGCGCGCGATGCCGGCTTCGGCGATGCGGTGCCGCGGCACCGCGGTCAGGTCGCGGTCCTCGAAACACACCCTGCCGGACTGCGCGGCGAACACCCGGGTGATGACGTTGAAGACCGAGGTCTTGCCCGCGCCGTTGGGGCCGATGAGCGCGAAAACTTCTCCTGCTTCGACCTGAAAGCCCACGCCGTCCAGGGCGCGCACCCCGCCGAAGGCAAGCCCCAGGTTCTCGACTTCGAAAAAGCTCATCGCGCGCGCTCCGAGCGCATGTAGGTCTTGACGCGCCGGAAGGTGTCGCGCCGATAAAGTGGAAAAGTCTCGAAGAGCGCGCGCAGCTTCAGCCAGCGGCCGTTCAGGCCCAGCGGCTCGAAGAGCACGAAGCCGACCAGCACCGCGCCAAAAACGAAGGTCTCCAGGCCGAACTGGCGCGCGATGCGATCCGGCAGTAACGGCTTGAACTGCGATATCAGCGCCGGCAGAAGGCCGATCAAGATCGCCCCCAGGATCGCGCCGCGCAGCGATCCCAGGCCGCCGATGACCACCGCCAGCACCAGCTGCATGGAAAGCATGAGCCCGAAACCATCCGGGGTCAGGTACTTGGTCTGGTGGGCAAGCAGCGCGCCTGCCAGGCCGGTGATGCCGGCAGAGAGCGCGAAGGCCAGCACCTTGGTGCGCGCGACATGGATGCCCAGTCCGTGCGCGGCGGCCTCGCTGTCGCGCACGCCGACAAAGGCGCGCCCGGCATGCGCGCGCATGAGGTTGATGAGCGCCAGGAGCACCAGCACCAGCACGACCAGGCACACGCAGTAGAACACCGCCGGCTGAGAAAGCGCCAGGCCCAGCATCCTGACATCCGGCACGGCCAGCCCCGTGAATCCGCCGGTGAGCGCGGTCCAGTGCCCGGACAGATGCTCGACGACGATCGCAAAGGCCAGGGTCACCATGGCCAGGTAAAGGCCGGAGACGCGGATCGCCGGCAGGCCGATGGCCACACCCGCTGCAGCCGCGATCAGCGCCGCCCCCAGGAGGGTGAGCGGAAACGGCAGGCCGCGCGCGAGCAGCAGCGCCTCCGCATAGGCACCGATGGCGACGAAGGCCGCGTGTCCCAGCGAGACCTGGCCGGTATAGCCGGTCAGCACCATCAGGCCCAGGCTTCCCAGCGAGAAGATGAAGAGGTAAGTGAGCTCGGTTACGTAGTAGACCGGCAGCACCCAGGGTGCGGCCGCAAGCAGCACCAGCAAAAGCCCGTAGGCGATGCGCTCGCTCTTCCAGCGCAAAAGACGGCGCGACTCGGCGTAGCTGGTGTCGTAGGCGAACTTCATACGCGCTTGCCGTGCGCCTCGCCCAGAAGGCCACGCGGATAGATCACCAGTACCGCGATCAGCACCAGGTAGGCGATGACATCCTTGACCCCGCCCGGCGCATAGACCCCGGCGAAGGACTCGATAAGCCCGATGGCGATGCCGCCGACAATCGCGCCCGGGGCGCTGCCGAACCCGCCCAGCACCAGCGCCGCCAGCGCCTTGAGCACCACGAACCACAGGCTGATGTCGACTAAGGTGATCGGCGCGAGCAGCATGCCGGCCAAGGCCGCCAGCGCGCCGGCCAGGGCCCACACCAGCGAATTGACGCGCTTGACGCGAATGCCCGAAAGATAGGCGGCCAATTGGTCCTGCGAGGCAGCCTGGATGGCCACCCCCATGCGGGTGCGCGTCAGGAACAGGTACAGGAGCGCGGTCGACAAGAGGACCGCACCGAGGATGGCCAGATTGAGTTCGCTGATCACAACGCCGCCGGCGCGCAGGTTGCCGGAGAACGGCGTCTCGAACTTGCGCGACTCCGGGCCGAAGCCCATGCTCACAGCCCCGCGGATCATGAAGGCCAGCCCGATGGTGAGCATGACCCCGGCAAATTGCGGCTGGCCGGCGATGCGCCGCATGATGCGCGCCTCGATGAGCCAGGCCGCCGTGCCGATGATGGCGAGCGTGGCTGGCAGCGCGATCCAGAACGACCAGCCGAGGCCGACGATCAGCGCCCAGCCGGTAAAGGCTGCCAGCATCAGGAGGTCGCCATGGGCGAAGTTGAGCACTTCGGTGGCCTTGTAGGTGAGCACCAGGCCCAGTGCGACCAGCGCATAGATCGCACCGATCGAAATGCCGTTCAGGGCGAGCTGCGCGAACTGGGTCAGGTCCATGGGCTAGCCCCGGTCCAGAGGGTAGATCGGCCGGCGCACGCGGGAAAAGCGGAACAGTGCGTTATCCGAACTGGTCACACCGGCGCTGGCGCAGGGGATCACGGCCGCGGCCAGCGGCTCGAAGACCGGCCTGAAGTACATGCGGGATTTCAGGACCAGAAAGGCTGCCTCGGCAGGGTCGATGCCGACCGACGCAAAGCAGCCCAGGTCCAGTGGTTCGTGCAATTCGGAGCTGACGACGATCTTCATGCGTCCGGTGTCGAGAACGGCGCTGCGCCCCATGTGCAGGGTCTGGCCGGTGAAGATCGGGCCGCTCACCACATAGTCCCCGCTGCTGATCGCACGCACCGTGCCGGAAAGGCGCAAGGGGCGCGGCTCCTCGATGCCGATCGCGGGCATGGGCGTCTTGCCGCCGACATCCAGGCTGACGCGCGCACCGACCCCCGCCTTCAGCATGGCCTCGACAGCCTGCGGATCGCGTGTCGGGCCGACGACGATGCCATCGAGCCCCGCCGCGAGCGCGGCACGCGGCACATCCATGGTGTCGCAGGTGCCGCCGGACATGCAGTTGTCGCCGTGGTCAAGCAGGATCACCGGGCGACCGGCGCCTGTCTGTGCGGCGCGCCTGGCGGCAGCGATGGAATCATTCAGCGGCGTCTCGGCGAAGATGAATTCGGCGCGGCGCGAATTGAGGAAGTCGGCGCCCCAGCGGGCAGTACTCTGCGCCAGCGCCGGTGCGCCCGGCCGCATGGCGTCGGCGACGACCACCATGCACATCCCGGCATCGTCTGTATCTGCCTGCGGAAAGCCGCCGAAGACGCTGCACGCCAGGATGCCGGCGTCCTTCTCGCGCCAGTGCGCGCCCTGCAGCGCCTCCCGCATCGCCCCCAGATTGGTATTCATCATGAGGGTCTGTGCCAGCACGCGCGCATGCGCATAGCCCATGACCGGTCGAATCCGGCCGTCAAGCATGTCGAAGAGCAGGCGCGCTGTATGTTCGCCGGTCTCGAACATGTCGATGTGGGGGTAGGTCTTGTAGCCGACCACGATATCGGCCAGTTGCACCATGCGGTGGCTCAGGTTGCCGTGCAGGTCCAGCCCTAGCGCCAGGGGGGTGCGCGGCGCAATCCTGCGAATCGCCGCCAGCAGGTCGCCTTCACCATCGGCGCCGCTGCCATAGCGATTGGGACAGGCCACCATCGCGCCGTGCAGGTCAAGGAGGATGGCGTCGCAACCCGCTGCGATTGCCGCGAGGATGGCCTCTACCATGCGCTCATAGGCATCCGCATGCACCGGACCGCTCGGGTAGGCCATGGCCGCCAGCGGGGTGACGACTTCGCAACCGCGCGCCTTGGCCACGGCCAGCATGCCGCCCATGGTGACGCGGGCGCCGGTCATCTCCGCGAGCGCATCGGCCCCGAAGGCCGGACCGACGCCATTGCCGGCGCCGAACGCGACCAGGGGGGTTGGCATGGGCGAGAACGTGTTGGTCTCGTGTTCCATGCGGGCGATGACGACGCGCACAGGTCTCCTATTTTGCGCGGCATGAGAGTGCTGCGCGGGCGCTATCCTAGACCAAGTGCCGGAGCTTGCGGCGCAGGCATCGCGCTTCGCGTACCATGCGCCGCGTCCCCCCAGTCGAATGCATCATGCCTGCCATTCGAGGTCGTCTTTTCGTTCTCTTCTTGGCACTCGTGGCCGGCGCGTGCGCTTCCGGGGCACGCCAGCCCGATGTCCACTATGAGCCCACGCCGCCGGCGGTGGTCGAGTCGATGATGCGCCTGGCCGCGATCCGCCCAGGCGACGTGGCCTACGACTTGGGCTGTGGCGACGGCCGCGTCGTCATCGCCGCGCTCAAGGCAGGCGCCGCGCGCGGCGTGTGCGTCGACATCGACCCGCAACGAATTCGTGAAAGCCGCGCCAATGCCGCAGCCGCCGGTGTCGAAGCGCGCATCCGCTTCCTTGAGCAGGATCTCTTCACGACCGATTTCTCGGATGCAACCGTGGTCTTTCTTTTTCTCTGGCCTGACCTGAACCTGAAACTCAGGCCGCAACTTTTCGGCCAGCTCGCGCCCGGTTCGCGCGTGGTCTCGTACGTGCACGACATGGGCGACTGGTCGCCCGGGATGACCCTGAAGGTCAAGGGCTTCTACGGCGAACGCAACCTGTACCTGTGGCACATGCCGCCACGGATGCGCCAGTGAGGATGAAGCATGCGTGAATTGAAGGGCAGGACCGCGGTCATCACCGGCGCAGCATCGGGTATCGGCCTGGCGCTGGCGCACGCGCTCGCGCGCGAGGGCATGGCGCTCCTGATCGCCGACCGCGATGCCGAACGGTTGAGCGCAGCACACGCGGACCTGACGCGCGCGGGTGCCACCTGCGAAGCAAAGGTGCTCGATGTGGCACAACCAGGCGCGCTCGAGGAACTGGCCGCGCTGGCGGAACGCCTGGGTGGCGCCGACATCCTCGTCAACAACGCCGGCGTGGCACTGATGGCGCGCGTCGAGGTCCTGACCGAGGCCGATGCGCACTGGCTCATGGACATCAACTTCTGGGGCGTGGTGCGCGGCTGTCGCGCCTTCCTGCCGCAGTTGAAGCAAAAGCCGCAGGCCCTGATCGTCAACGTCTCATCGATCTTCGCCATGGTGTCCCTGCCCACCCAGAGCATGTACAACGCCGCCAAGGCCGCGGTACGCGCGTTTTCGGATGCGCTGCGCGAGGAACTGCGCGAGACCCCGGTGGGCGTTTTGTGCGTGCATCCCGGCGGAATCCGCACTCGCATCGTCGAGAACTCGCGCATGGAAGCCAGTTCGACGATGGGCGAACGCCCCGAGGTACTGCGCAAGCGCTTCCTCGAGCAGGCGCGCACCAGCCCCGAGGACGCCGCGCGGGCCATCGTCGATGCGATCCATGGCGGCCGCACGCGCCTCCTGATCGGTGGCGACGCCAGATTCCTCGACCTGATGTACCGCATCGCCCCGGCGCGCTCGACGGCCTGGTTTACCGCGCTGATCCAGCGCATGCGGCGCCGCGCTGCAGCCGCGGGGCACTGAAGCGCGCAGTCAACGCGCCCGGGTGGCCAGAAATATTCCCGGGAGGATCAACGCCGCGCCGACGACGTGAAAGGCGTATACCGGTTCCCCCAGCACTGCCCAGGCCAGTGCCGCCGAATAGAGCGGCCCCAGATAGGTCACCACGCCGACCCGCGCCGCGCCCAGCTCGCGCTGCATGAAGGAGTAGGCCAGGTAGGCACCAAAGCCGGGAAAGAGCGCCAGCGCGACCACATAGAAAAGTGTGCGCGCGTCGAGTACCGTAGGCATGAACCAGAGCGCCTCGATCAATGTGAAGGGCAGTAGAACGATGACTCCGCCCCAGCAGATCAGCGCCAGGCGCGCCAGGGCCCCAAACGCGGAGGGCATGCCCTTCAAGATCAGCGCGTAGGCCGTCCACGACAGCGCGGCGACGGCGATCCACAGGTCGCCGCGCGTAAACGCGAGCGACAAAAGACCGGGCCAATGGCCCTTGAGCGCGACGTGCAAGACGCCCAGGAACGCCAGGCCGACGCCTGCGGCCTGAGCCGGCCCCATGCGTTCCCCCAGCGCCAGGGTGGAATACAACGCGATGAGCACTGGTGAGACCGCGTAGATGAGCGCGATGTTGGACGCCGCCGTGGTGTGCGCGCCGATGTAGACAAAAGCACCGCAGATCCACATGCCCAGCGCACCCAGCAGCACAAGCGAAGGCCACTCAGCGCGGATCGCGTCGCGCTTTGAGGAAATCTCGCTCCACGAAAACGCGGTCAGGAGCATTCCGGCCATGACCCAGCGACCCAGCGCGAGCGCGTGCGGCGCAGCGACATCGACCGCGGAGCGCGCGACCAGGTAGTTCACGCACCAAAGTGCAGGCGTGACAAAGATGAGCAGGCGGGCCAGCCGCTGTGCCGAGGCGCGGTTCACGCTGAACGCAGGTTTAAATGCAGGACGGAAAAAAGAAACGGGGCGCACACTGCGCCCCGTCGCCGATTCTACGTGCGGCCGAGGATCAGTCGATCGAAGCAAACACCCGGCCCAGGGTGGCGAAGATGCGCTCGATCTGTGCCGGCTCGACGATCAGGGGCGGCGACACGGCGACAGTGTCGCCGGTGGCACGCACCAGCATGCCGGCCTCGAAGCACTTGACCATCGCCTCGTAGCCGCGCTTGCCGGGAGCGCCCGGGCGCGGTGCCATCTCGAAAGCGGCGACCAGACCGAAATTGCGGATGTCGATCAGGTTCTTCGTGCCCTTGAGCGCATGCGCGGCCTCCTCGAAGGACGGTGCCAGTGAGCCGGCGCGCGCGAAAAGACCGTCGCGCTCGTACAGCGCCAGGGTCGCATTGGCCGCCGCACAGGCCAGCGGGTGCGCCGAATAGGTGTAGCCGTGCATGAATTCCATCGCGCCCTCGGCGGCGCCGTTGACGATGGCGTCATGCACTTCCTGGCGCGCGACCACGGCACCCATGGGCACGGTGGCGTTGTTGATCGCCTTGGCCAGGGTCATGAGGTCGGGCTTGACGCCGAACGCGTCGTAGGCAAAGGCTCCGCCCAGGCGTCCGAAGCCGCAGATGACCTCGTCGAAAATGAGCAGGATGCCGTGCTTGTCGCAGATCTCGCGCAGGCGCTGCAGATAACCCTTGGGTGGCACCAGCACGCCGGTGGAACCGGCCAGCGGCTCAACGATCACCGCGGCGATGTTGGAGGCATCGTGCAGGGCGACCAAGCGCTCGAGTTCGTCGGCGAATTCGGCGCCGTGCGCGGGCTGGCCACGCGAGAACGCATTGCGCTTAAGGTCGTGCGTGGCAGGCATGTGATCGACGCCCGGCAGCATGGCGCCGCCGAAGGTCTTGCGGTTGCCGGGGATTCCGCCCACGCTCATGCCGCCGAAATTCACACCATGGTAGCCACGCTCGCGGCCAATCAGGCGGGTGCGCGTGCCTTCGCCGCGCGCGCGATGGTAGGCCAGCGCGATCTTCAAGGCTGAATCGACCGACTCCGACCCGGAGTTGGTAAAGAACACCCGATTCATTCCGGGCGGGGTGATCGCGGCCAGGCGGCTTGCGGTCTCGAAGGCCAGCGGGTGGCCCATCTGGAAGGTCGGTGCGAAATCGAGGCGCGCAACCTGCTCCTGGACGGCACGCACGATCTCCTCGCGCGAATGTCCGGCGGCGACGCACCACAAACCAGCGCAGGCATCCAGGATCTCGCGCCCGTCCGGGGTTTTGTAGAACATGCCCTTGGCCTCGGCCAGGAGGCGCGGCGCCTGCTTGAACTGGCGATTGGCGGTAAACGGCATCCAGAATGCCGCGAGGTCCTGCTGCAGGTCGTTCATGTTCATGGCGAAATCCTCCCAGTTGGTCGGGAAATCCTAACGGGGACACATGCGGATGTGCGGAGAATTGCCGCATAATGTTGCGGCATTACCGCACAAAATTTGATTTTCATGCCAAAGCGCCGCGACCTTTCCCTGGACGACCTGGACCGCCGACTGCTGGCCCTGCTCCAGCGCGACACGACCGCGCCGGCCGAGACTCTGGGCTCCCAGATCGGCTTGTCGGCTTCGTCGGTGCAGCGGCGCATCAAGCGCCTGCGCGCCATAGGCGCGATCGAACGCGAGGTTGCAGTCGTCAACACCAATGCGATCGGCAAGCGCATGACCTTCATCGTCGGCGTCAAGGTCGACTTCGGTCAAAAGGCCGGGGTCGACGCGCTGCAAAAGCGGCTGCTTGCCGACGCGCGCACCCAGCAGGCCTATTACGTGACCGGCGAGGTCGACCTGATCCTGGTGGTCGTCGTCGAGGACATGCAGGACTACGACCAGTACTCCAAGTCCCTGCTCCTGGCCTCACCAGCGATGCTGCGCTTCCAGTCCAACGTGGTCATTGAAGGGTTGCGCGTCGGTCTGGAGGTGCCGATCGATCCCCAGCGCGCCCAGCGGACTCAGACCGCCCGGTAGGCCGCGAACACCTTGTTCGAATTGAACACGTGCGTCTCGACGAAGCTGGTCCACTCGAGCCGCGCACCCAGTTCGCGCATGGCGCCCACCAGCGGGCACCAGTTGAGGATCTCCTGCTGGCCGGCGTCCTCGAAATCCCTGACCGTGCGCGCGCGCCAGTAGGCATCGTCGCCCGCCACCAGGGCTTGATACAGCGCACGATCCGCTGGCGTGTCCGGGCGCAGGCGCCAGGTATGGTCGCAGAGAAAGGCATGCGACCAGCTCGACGAGGCGATGAGCGCGACACGCCAGGGTGAAGCCTTGAGCACGCGCGCTGTCGCGGCGCCCAGGTCCATGCAGCGTGCCGGTGAAGGCGACGGCGGATCGAAGTCCAGCTTGTCGTCGATGTTGGTCAGAAACCCGCGCGCCGAAATTACCTTGCGCCCGTAGCAGTTGATCGGAAACGCGATGGTCGAGTAGCCCCAGCCGCGCCGGTCGTAGTCCAGGTACAGGATGGCGTTGGTGAAGGCGTGTGCGATCGACTCGTGGTGCAGCGGCTTGTAGGCGTAGGCCACGTCGAACCCGGACTCGATGAGGCCGCCCGCCAGGTGCTTGGCGATATCGCGCCGGCCCTTCAGGCGATAGCCGAAATCCGGCCCCTCGCCCCAGGCGTTGGCGCGGCCGCCGTCCATCATCGATGAGCCCTGTGCGTGGCGCCAGGGGTGCAGATCCATGTCGCCGTAGGCGCACACGGTGAAGGCCGGGATCACGTCTTCCCTGAAGTTTTCGTACTGGTCGTCGCCCCAGATCAATACCGCGTCGGGGCGAAACGCATCCAGCGCCGCACGCACCCGGCGAAACTCTGCAACCAGCGCCGCGCGATGCACGGCTGCGCTCTTCAAGCCCTTGTCGTCACCCCACTCCGCGCGCATGGCCTGCGACCAGCGCGACGGGTCCTTGGCGTCCGCGGGGATGCCGGGGTCAGCCAGGGTGGTGCGCAGGATGCCGCTCATGCGGTCGTCCGGCATGCACAGGGGCGGGTAGTGCGAGAGTCCGAGTCCGAGGATCTCTGCCATGCTTCAGGATTCCTTGAATTGTTCGCCTGGTGCTTGAGGCTCAGCGATCGGCGCGCGCGAGCGCCGCATGCAACAACAGGTTGACACCCGGCAGCGTCGCCTCGAGGTCGGTGTGCTCGAGGTTGTTGTGGGTGATGCCGTCGCGGCAGGGAGTGAAGATCATCGCGGTCGGCGCGACACGGGCCACGTGGTAGGCGTCGTGTCCGGCCTGACTGGGCAGGTCCAGGGTCGCGATCCCCAGTCCGCGCGCGGTGTCGCGCACCAGCGCGACCATGCCGGCGTCGAAGATGTCGGCGCCCCAGCACCATTGATCGAAGAGCTTCATCTCGCACTGCGAGCGCCGCGCGCAATCGGTCAGCGCGGTCATGAACTCGTCGCGCATGGCGTCGGCCACGGCCGGATCGTCGTGACGCACATCGCCGGTGAACTGCGCGGCGTCCGAGAGGATGCCGGGCTTGTTGGGCCAGGCGACGATGCGCGCGGCCGTACCCTTGCCGCCGCTGGCGTGGTACTTCCAGCCGATATCGTTGACGGCGACCGCCAGCATGGCGGCACCGACCAAAGCGTTCCTGCGCTTGTCCATTGGCCAGGGCCCGGTATGCGCGGTCTCACCGGCGACATCGACGATGAATCCATGCGCGGTGTAGCCGTGCGTGACCACCCCGACCGGGATGCCGCGCGCGTGCAGTTCTGGCCCCTGCTCGATGTGCAGCTCCAGATAGCTGTCCAGGGGCCGCCCGCCCACGGGCGCATCGCCCAGGTAGCCGATGCGCCGCAGTTCGTCGCCCAGGCTGGCGCCGTCGTCGGCGCGGCGTCCGTGCACCCAGTCGACCGGATGCACGCCGGCAAACGCCGCCGAACCCACCATGGGCGGGGAAAAGCGCGCGCCTTCCTCGTTGGTCCACACCGCGATCTCCAGCGCGCGGCGGGTGGCGATGGCGCGATCGTCCAGGCTGCGCAACACTTCCAGCGCAGCCATGACGCCGACGATGCCGTCGTAGCGGCCGCCGTTGATCTGCGTGTCGAGGTGCGACCCCAGCACCACCGGCGGCAGGGTATCGTCGCGACCGGCGCGGCGCGCGAAGAGGTTGCCGACCGCATCGATGCTGACCTTGTAACCGGCCGCGACACACCAGCTGCGGAACAGGTCGCGCATCTCGCGGTCGGAATCGGTCAGCGCCACGCGCGCCAGCCCACCGGGCCGGCCGACGCCGATCGCGGCGGAGGCCTCGATGGTCGACCAGAAGCGCAGCGGATCGACGGCGGGGCTGGTCACTACAGAAGTGCGGGTCGCGGCATGCATGTGCCGATGATACCGCCGTGCCGCGGCGCAGGCGCGCGCGGTGCCGTCCCCGGTTCTAGTGGGACATCAGCACCGGCACCGTCATGGACTGCAGGATCGTGCGGGTCACCCCGCCCAGCACCAGTTCGCGCAACCGCGAGTGCCCGTAGGCACCCATGACCAGCAGGTCGGCATCGAGGTCGGCGATGCGCGACAACAAGAGCGCACCGATGTCCAGGCCAGCGGCAGCCTCGCGCGACACCGTCACCTGCACGCCATGGCGCGCCAGGTACAACGCGATGTCGGCGCCCGGCGAGGCACCGTGGCCGTCCGGACTAGGACTGGCATCGCCGGTGATGACCGTGACCT
>JBJXGS010000264.1:0-3136 GCA_046160545.1 Burkholderiales bacterium | reverse complement strand
TCGCCATGGAAGCGGTGGCAAAGGCCGAGCCCGATGGCTACACCCTGATCATGGGCCACATCGGCACGCTTGCGGTCAACCCGTTCATGTTCTCCAAGCTGCCCTTCGACACCAACCGCGACTTTGCCGCCGTGTCGCTCCTGGCCAAGGTGCCGAGCATCTACGTGGTCAACGCCGGCGTGCCGGTGAAGAACTTGAAGGAGCTGATCGACTTCTGCAAGGCCAACCCCGGCAAGGTGTACTACGGCTCGGCGGGCAACGGCAGCGCCGGGCACCTCGCGTTCGAATACCTGAAGTTGCAAACCAAGATGGACATCACGCACGTCCCGTACAAGGGCACCGGGCCTCAGCTGACCGACCTGATCGGCGGATTGACCCAGGCCAGCTCGGCCGGTACTCCGCCCTTGTTGCCGCACATCCGTTCAGGCAAGCTGCGCGCCATCTCGGTTGGCACCACCAAGCGCCTGCCGGAACTGCCGAACGTGATGACCATCGCCGAGCAGGGCTACCCGGGCTTCGAGACGGTGCAGTGGTACGGTATCAACGCGCCGGGCAAGACACCG
This sequence comes from Burkholderiales bacterium, assembly GCA_046160545.1. Classification (GTDB taxonomy): domain Bacteria; phylum Pseudomonadota; class Gammaproteobacteria; order Burkholderiales; family JAEUOS01; genus JAEUOS01. The sequence continues at coordinate 2,573 of JBJXGS010000264.1, read as the reverse complement.
CCCACGATCTTGAAGCGTCTGGCAGACGAGGCCGCCAGGGCAGCCAAGTCCAAGGAAGTGCAGGCCCGTTTCGCCGACGACTCAACCGAGGAAATCGGCTCGACGCCGGAAGCCTACGCCGACTTCATTCGCAATGAGCAGGCGCGCTGGAGCCAGGTGGTCAAGGCGGCCAACATCAAGGCCGACTAACCGGCCTTGCGGCGCCGCGTGGCCGCAAGGCCCGCGAGCGCCAGCCCGGCCAGCAGCAGCGAGCCGGGTTCCGGGAGGTGGAACGCGCGTCCAGTCGCGTCGGTGATGACGCTGAATTCGCCGATGCTTTCTGCGCGCACGATGATGACCCCGGTAACCGACATGAGTGTGCCACTGCCGCCGGTACCGCCGCCGAGTGTCGTGTAGGTCGGATTGAAGATGTAGGCGCTCGACAGAAACGGATCGGTCAACGAGCCCAAGCCGTCGCCGTCGATGTCCACCGCATCGATCCCCGCTTCGAATCCGGAAAGCGCGAAGAATGCGCCTGCCGAGGCGAAATCCCGTGCCGGGTCGTCGGCGCTGAGCAACACGTCCCAGCTAAACACGAACGCGAACGGAATCCGGAGTTCGACCGTGTCGACGATCCCGGGGGCGCCTTCGTTGTCAATGCGGATCACGTGTCCGGTCATGCGGGTCGAGGTTGCAAACGACGTTCCTGGCCCGATCGCGGAACCGCTGACTTCAATGGATTTTGTAGCGGGCCGCACCCCGCTGCCAGTGATGGAAACCGTCGAGTGGGAAGCGGAGGCAGTACCGAACTCGAACTTGGAGCCCGTGTTGCTGTTGATCTCCACCGCGTCGGCCGTCCCGATTGAAAAAGCGGAAACGGCGCTGGAGCTGTACATCGCACCAGACCAGGCGCAGGTGCTCGCCAGGACCAAGGCGGCGGCGGCAACATGAGTCAAGAACGCTTTCATGGTTATCTCCAATCAGCTTCAGTGTTGTGCTGCCTCAATTTCAAGCAACGTTTGCGCCACTGGCAGGCAGCAATCAGAAGTTCATGAATAAACAAGGTGTTGTCCCCCAGGCACAACGCCCGCCTCGTGAGTACCGGTGATTGTGCAGCGCGTCATGTAAGAATTTTCGACAACTCAATCCGACTCTCTACACGCCGGATTACCAGCGCGCCCGCAGGGATGGTAGCGCCAATTCCCTTCCATGTAACATCAGACGTTTCGGAGGAATACACATGCGCTATCGCTCAATTCTGATTCAAGGGTTTGCGGGGTTATTTGCAGCACTTCTGGTTTTACCTGCTGTTGCCCAGTCCTGGCCGCGCACCCCGATCAAGATGGTCGTCACCTTTCCGCCCGGCGGTTCTTCCGACATCGTCGCGCGGGTACTCTCGCCGCTCCTGGCCGAGAAGCTCGGCCAAAGCGTCATCGTCGACAACCGTCCCGGCGCCGGCGCCACCATCGGCGCGCGCGTGGTGGCCGAGGCGCCGGCCGACGGCTATACGCTGATGCTTTCCAACACGGCACCGATCAGCATCTCGCCGTTCATGCTCGACAAGTCGCCCTACGACCCGGTCAAGAGCTTCACGCATGTCTTCTACATCGGCGCGGTGCCCAACGTGTTTGCCGTCCATCCGTCGGTACCGGCCAAGAACATGACTGAACTGGTCGCCTGGCTCAAGGCGCAGAAGGACCCGACACCCTTCGGCAGCGGCGGGGTCGGCTCGATCGGCCACATCGTCGGTGAAATCTTCAAGGGCAATGCCGGGGTGCAGATGACCCACGTGCCCTACAAGGGTTCGTCGCCCATGCATACCGACCTCCTGGGCGGGACCATCAAGGTCGCCGTCGACAGTCTGGCGCAGAACCTTCCCTACATGAAGGGCGGGCAGTTGCGCCTGCTCGCCGTCACTTCGCGCGATCGCATGACCAGCGCGCCGGAGATCCCGACGGTCGGCGAGGCCGGTTTTCCCAACCTGATCGCCGAGAACTTCCTGGGCATATCCGGACCCGCGGGTCTGCCGCGCGAGGTCGTGGCCCAGGTCCACGGCGCGATGGCCGAAATCGCCCGCCGCCCCGATGTGGTCAGGAAGCTCGACGAACTCGGCATCGCGACGCGCGCCATGTCGTCGGCCGATTTCCAGACCTTTGTCGCCAATCAGGTCAACGCCTGGGCGCCCGCCGTACGCGCCTCCGGCGCACGCCTCAACTGATGCCATGACACGGGTCGCAGTCGTCCTGTTCGGCCCGCGCGGAGAGGGCGGCTTCAACGAATGCGGTGCCGCCGGTGCCGAACGCGCGCGCGCGTTCGCGCCCAGCCTCGAAGTCATTTGGTGCGAGCCACCGACCGACCGGGCCGCTTGCCTGCGCGACCTGGCTCATCAGGGCTACGCGCTGATCGTCGCGCACGGCGGGCAGGGCGACGCGCCGGTGGCCGCCGTGGCTCCGGATTTCCCTGCCGTGGCCTTCGCGGTCACGCAGGGGTCGCAACCCGCGGCCAATGTCGCCTGTTACGACGCGCTGCAGGAGCATTCGGCCTATCTGGCCGGCGTGCTGGCAGCCCTTCAGACCCGCACTGGCGTGGTTGCG
>JBJXGS010000263.1:0-3710 GCA_046160545.1 Burkholderiales bacterium | reverse complement strand
GCAAGCGCGCGGACGGGTTCACCGAGGTGGGCGCGCAGTACATGCCGACCGAATTGGCCGTCGGACGCTCCTGGATCTCGCGTCATGATCTGCGCAACACGAATCAGGCCGAGCCCCATGCGTACATTAACTTTCAGTTTCGCATCGCCGCTTACGAGACAGTGACCGTTCCCGCCGGCAACTTCGACTGCTTTCGCATCGAAGGCAAAGGTGTCAGGCGCAATTATTTCGGCGCGTCCAACGCGCAGATTGACTGGGTGCGCTGGGTGGCGCCCGAGCGATCGCGCCTATTCGTCAAGCAGAACTACGCGCTTGAGGCGTTCGGGCGCGGCGGGCCGCCCACCCGGCAACTCAACGAGCGCTTCGAGCTCGTCTCCTTCCGCCAGGCTTGAATGCCGCCCAGGGCAGGGCATTACCTGCGCTGCCGCTACGTGACGAGAGTGCCCAACACGTGCGCAGCGACGACCTCGCGGATCACGCCGCGCATCCACGTGTGCATGGAGAGGCGCTGCGAGCGCTCGTGCCAGACCATGCTGATGTCGATGCCCGGCAGGGCGAACTCACATTGCAGTATCTTCAACGGCAGAAAGCTCGCGTAGTGGCGCGCGAACACGCGCGGTAGTATCGCCAGCAAGGGCGACTGCGCGACCACGTAGGGGCTCATCAGGATCGAGGAGACACGCATGCCCACCTCGCGGTGCATGCCGGCCTCGGCAAAGAGGGCATCGAGCCTGGTCTCCAGCAAGGACGAAGGCGCAAAGGGCGAGCCGAAGATCACGTGCCTGGCGGCGACGAACTCCTTCGCGCTTAAGTGATCGCCGATGGCGGGGTGGTTGCGAGAGGCCACGCAGACCAGAGTCTCGTCGAAGAGCAGGCTCACGCGCAGGCCGTCGGACAGTTGCGGGAAATGGCCAATCGCCAGGTCGCAGTGCCCTTCGGTCAGCCATTCGCGGATGTGGCTGGGGTCGGGCAGGCGCATGTGCAGCGTCAGTCCGGGAGCCTCGGCGCACAGGCGCTCCATCAGGCGCGGAATGATCAGCATGCCCGGGAAGTCGGCGGTGGCGACCGTCAGGGTGCCGCGCGCGCCCGCCGGATCGAAAGGGCCGCGATCGCCCAGGACTTCCTCGAAGGCGCGCATGCCCGCCTGGGCCGACAGCGCGAGTTCCCGCGCGCGCGGCGTGGGCACCATGCCTTGTGCCGTGCGCACCAGGAGGACATCATTGGTCAGGCGCCGCAGCCGCGCGAGCGCGCTGCTCATTCCCGGCTGGCTCATTCCCATGCGTTCGGCTGCGCGTGTCACCGAGCACTCGGCGATCAGGGCGTCCAGGCAGGCAAGCAGCTGCAGATCGAGGTTGCGCTCCATCTTCATGCGCCGATCTTAGTCGGTGACGCGACTGGCGTGTTGCGACATAAGTGGCGCGCATGGGTGCATCTGAGGTGCTTGATTGTGGCCCGGGAGCCACGCTGATCAAATGACTGCGCCCACACCTGCAACGGAGAGACCGCATGGCCATTCAAGTCACCCAACCCGCGCGCGCCGAGATGGCGCGCTGCGTCGCCCGCTTCAAGGACCTCGTGCCCTGCAATACCGGCGTGGTGGACATGGGGCTACTGCCGGAGAGTGAACGCACCTTTCTCAATGTGCTCGGCTTCAGCCAGCCCAAGGGCGACGGTCAGTTTTCGCCCTTTGGCGACATGGCGCCAGCGGCGATCACCCATATACGCGCCGGCTTCGGCATGGCCTTCATCGGCGCGCAGGCGGGCCGCGGCGTGCTCATGCACTGTCACGACACGGTCGAAACCTTCATGGTCATGCATGGCACCTGGAAGGTCGAGTGGGAACTCGATAGCGGTACCGAAGGCGTGACTCTCGGACCGCTCGACTTCATCGCCTGTCCGGTAGGCGTGCAGCGCCGCTTCGAATGCGTCGACGCCGGCCCGGGAAGACAAGAGGGACTGCTGCTCGGCGTCATCGGCGGGGACGCGCCTGCGGTGGAGATATCGCCGCAAGGCATCGAGCGTCTGATCGAAGCCGGTGGGCGCGAACGACTGGTCCAGGCGGGAATCATAAAGCCGGAGAAAGAGACGACAACATGACCACACACTCGGAGAACACCATGAAGAACAGAGGCAGGCCGCTCGCAACGCGGCGCAATTTCGTCAAGGCCGCCGTCGCCCTCTCGGCGCTCTGGAGTGGTCTTGCCGGGGCACAGGCGGCGCCGATCAAGATCGGCTTTTCGATCGCGCAGACCGGCCCCCTGGGGGCCGGCGGCAAAGCTGGCCTCCTCGGCTTGCAGATGTGGCGCGACGATGTCAATGGGCGCGGCGGGATCCTCGGGCGCAGGGTCGAACTGATCGTCTATGACGATCAGTCCAACGCGGCGCTGGTTCCGGCCATCTACGCCAAGCTGCTCGATGTCGATCGTGTCGATCTGCTGATCGGCCCTTACGGTACCAACCTGACCGCGCCGATCATGCCGATGGTCAAGCAGCGTGGCCTCCTCTTGATGGGCAACTACTCGTTCGAAGTCAACGAGCGCACGCAGCACGACATGTGGTTCAACAACTCGCCGCTGACCGACTCGGTTTCGATCGCCAGCGGATTTTTCGAGATCGGCCGGAAGATCGGCGCCAAGACGGTCGCCTTCCTTTCGGCCGACGCGGAATTCGCGCAGAACCTCGCCACCGGGGCACGCAATCTCGCGGTGCATTCGGGGCTCAAGGTCGTCTACGACCAGAAGTACCCGCCCAATACGGCCGACTTCTCCTCGATGATCCGCGCCGTCAAGGCAACGCGGCCGGACCTGGTCTATGTTGCCTCGTATCCGGGAGAATCGGTCGGCATCATCCGCGCTGCCAACGAGATCGGCGTCGGCGACAGCGTGAAGATGTTCGGCGGCGGCATGGTCGGTTTGCAGTTCGCGCCCATCATGGAGAGCCTGGGATCGCAGCTCAACGGGGTCGTCAACTACAACCCCTATGTGCCAGAGAAGTCGCTGGACTTTCCGGGGATGAGGGACTTTCTCGCTCGCTATACCGCCAAGGCGAAGGTGGAGAAGATCGATCCCCTGGGCTTCTATCTGCCGCCGTTCAATTACGCCATGGGCCAGATCCTCGAGCAGGCCATCACCGCGACCAAGGGTGTGGACCAGAAGGCGCTGGCCAAGTACATCCGTGAATCCGAACACAAGACCATCGTCGGGCCGGTCCGGTACCAGCGCAACGGCGAATGGGCCGAAGGACGTGCACTTCTGATCCAGTTCAACGGCATTCGCGACAAGGACATCGAGCAGTTCCGTGAGCCCGGCAAGCAGGTGATCCTGGCGCCGAACAAGTATCAGACGGGCCAGATCAAATACCCTTACGAGAAGGCGCGCAAGTAGTGCTCAGCGCGGCCACGGAGCGGTTGCCTCGGGGTCCCCGACCTGGCACCAAAAGCCGCGCGGGCAGGGATCAAACGAAAAAAAGGGCGGACCCTCGTGGGCCGCCCTGGTCATACTTGAAACGCTCCTTCGCTAGCGCTTCAGGAAAAATGCGTGCGCGTAAGTCCGCTCGTCGGTGCGGCCGACGTAGTCGATCGTATTCTTGGCCGCCCAGGTCGTGACCTGATGATGGATGGGCACGAACGCCGCGTCGTCCACGACGATCTTGACGGCTTCCTGGAACAGCGCCGAGCGCTTCTTGTCGTCGACCGTGCGCAGTCCTTCCTC
>JBJXGS010000262.1:0-17192 GCA_046160545.1 Burkholderiales bacterium | reverse complement strand
CATTCACCTGGCTGCCGCAGGGCCCGATCCAGAGCTTTTTCTACGCCCAGGCGCAGGCTGATTTTTTCCGCAGCCGCTTTGACGCCCCGGGCGAGGCCCTGGTGTTTGCCAGCGGCCGGCTCTCGGCGGCTGCAGCCGCCAGGCTGGCCGAGCGCATGACGCGCGTGGTGCAGGAGTTCCGCGAGACGCATATCGAGGAACTCTATTTGCCGCTCGAGGAGCGTCCGCCGATAAGCATTCTGGTGGCCATGAGGGCCTGGGACTTCGGCCTGCTGCGAGCACTGGAGCGCAAGTCGTCTGATGGTAGCAAGCGCTAACTACTAACTATAGCGATGCCAGACAATCGCGACTCCATGAGTCGCGCACTCACTCCAGTGCTGCGCTTTGCGAGCTCCTCAGCCGGGTCCCCTTTTAACGCGGTCTGCACAACTCATATATAGGAGTTGCATGGGTACGCGTTGATCGGCGCGAAAAAACCCCCTATAATTCCAAGGCTTTGCTTCTGAGCCAGCGGGGGAATTCGAAATTGCGGTTCAGCGGCGCGGACCAAGAAGCCGCAGCCAGCGGGCTCTGACGTGACCTGGACGCCTTTCATTGTTGTCGCCTTGCAAGTTGCGGCAGGCGCGGCGTGCGCCGGGTTGTGGGGAGTTTTCGCCGGCGGGCGGGCCGCCTATTCGGCGCTTCTTGGCGCGGCTGTTTGCGTGGTTCCGGTGGCTTTGTTCGCCTTGCGCCTGGCGCGGGCCAAGGCACAACAGGACGGTTATGTGTTCGCCTTCTTCGCAGGCGAAGGCATAAAGGTCTTGCTGACCATCGCGTTGTTCGCGGCAGTGGCGGTCTTCCATCCGGATGCGGACTGGCTGGCCCTTCTGACCACCTTCATCGCGGTGTTGCAGGTCTACGTTTTCGGTTTACTGCTCGCGCAGCGCTCCTAGAAGAAGTATCTGGGCGCGGATTCGCTGGCAGTCGTCAATCGCGGAACTCCCATGGCAGCCGGCGCACAAGCCCCCACGTCTTCCGAGTACATCGTCCACCACCTGCAGCACCTGCAGAGCGCCAAGCAGGGCTTTATCGTCGACATGAGCGTGGTCAACTGGGACACGCTGTTCTGGTCGGTGGCAATGGGCATCCTGACCCTGTTGGTGCTGATCATGGCGGCCTCGCGCGCGACTGCCGGCGTGCCGGGGCGCTTCCAGGCCGCCATCGAGATGCTGGTCGAACTGGTCGAGTCGCAATCCAAGGGCATCATCCCGCACGGCGACCGCAGCTTCATCGCGCCGCTGGCGCTGACCGTGTTCGTCTGGGTGTTCTTCATGAACGCGCTGGATTTCCTGCCGGTGGATCTGCCGCACTACATCTTCGTGTGGACCGGGCTCGATTCGGTCATCCATTACCACCGCATCGTCCCCACCGCGGACCTGAACGGCACCATCGGCATGTCGCTGGGCGTGTTGGTGCTGATGATCTATTACAACTTCAAGATCAAGGGCGCCGGCGGATTCGTGCATGAGCTCTTTTGCGCGCCCTTCGGTGCCCATCCGGCGCTGTGGATCTTCAATTTCGCGCTGAACCTGATCGAATTCGCCGCCAAGACCGTGTCGCTTGGCATGCGGCTGTTCGGCAACATGTTTGCCGGCGAACTCATCTTCCTCCTGATCGCCCTCCTGGGTGCCACCGGTGTGTGGTGGCTGTTCGGCATGCACCTGGTGGCCGGCGCTATCTGGGCCATCTTCCACATCCTGATCGTCGTGCTGCAGGCTTTCATCTTCATGATGCTGACCCTGGTCTACCTCGGCCAGGCGCACGAGGGGCACTAGAGCCGATCGAAGGTTTTTTGTTTTCGTTCCCGCAGTTTTCTTTCACCATCCGTCAACAAAGAAGGAGTCGTCATGACTAACGTTGGTCTCGTAGCTCTCGCCGCCGGTCTGATCATCGGACTGGGCGCCATCGGCGCCTGTATCGGCATCGGCATCATGGGCGGCAAGTACATCGAAGCGTCGGCACGTCAGCCCGAACTCATGGACAAGCTGCAAACCAAGATGTTTCTCCTGGCTGGCCTGATCGACGCGGCGTTCCTGATCGGCGTCGGTATCGCGATGATGTTCGCCTTCGCCAACCCGTTCAAGGGCTGATCAGACTCCCTGATCTCACCCTAGGGGGTTTCTAGATGAATCTCAATGCAACGTTCATCGCCCAGCTGATCGTCTTCTTCATCCTGGCCTGGGTCACCATGACCTATGTCTGGCCGCCTATCATGAAGGCGCTGGACGAACGGGCCAAGAAGATCGCTGACGGCCTGGCTGCGGCGGATCGCGGCAAGCTCGAACTGGCCGAGGCGAACAAGCGCGTCGAGGCCGAGCTCGCGAAGTCGCGTACCGAGAACCAGGCGCGCATGGCCGATGCCGAGAAGCAGGCCGTCCAACTGATCGAGGACGCCAAGAAGACCGCCGAGGTCGAGCGCGCACGCATCCTGGCGCAGGCCAAGGCCGAGGCGGCGCAGGAGGCCCAGCGCGCCAAGGAAGCGCTGCGCAACGCCGTCGCCGATCTGGCCGTCAAGGGCGCCGAGCAGATCCTGCGTCGCGAGGTCAATGCCAGCGCGCATGCCGAGCTTCTGGGCCAGCTCAAGGCACAGCTGTAGGGCAAAGGGTAACCATGGCCGAACTCTCCACCATCGCCCGTCCGTATGCCGAAGCGGCGTTTCGCGTCGCCCGCTCGGGTGACCTGAATGCATGGAGTGCATTGGTGGCGGAACTGGCGGCGGTTGCCGGCACCGCCGAAATGCGCGCCCTCGTGCTGGACCCCAAGCAGACGCCTGCGGCGGTTTACGGCGTGTTCGCCGGTGTCCTCAAGTCACCGCTCGGTGCCGAAGCGCAGAACTTCCTGCGCCTGGTCATCGATAACGACCGCGTCGCTGCGCTTCCCGAAGTGGCGACCCAGTTCGCGGCGCTGCGCAACAAGCTGGAAGGCTCAGCCGAGGCCGAGATCGCCTCGGCCTACCCCTTGAGCGACGCCCAGGTTGCCGATCTCATCGGCGGACTGGCCAAGAAGTTCGGCGGCTTGAAGCTCAAGCCGCACGTCAAGATCGATCCCGACTTGATCGGCGGCGTGCGCGTGACCGTCGGCGACGAAGTCTTCGATACCTCGGTGCGCGCCCAGCTCGAACGCATGCGCACCACCCTGATGGCCGCCTGATCGTCGATCGACGCGGCCACACAAGATTCCAGGAGTCACTTTCATGCAACTCAATCCTTCCGAAATCAGCGAGCTTCTGAAAAGCCGCATCGCCGGCCTGGGCACTGCCACCGACGTGCGCACCCAGGGCACCGTGGTCTCGGTGACCGACGGCATCTGCCGCGTGCACGGCCTGTCCTCGGCGATGCAGGGCGAGATGCTCGAATTCCCCGGCAACACCTTTGGCCTGGCGCTCAACCTCGAGCGCGACTCGGTCGGCGCGGTGGTGCTGGGTTCTTACGAGCACATCACCGAAGGCGACACCGTCAAGGCGACCGGGCGCATCCTGGACGTGCCGGTGGGTCCCGAACTGCTCGGCCGCGTGGTCAACGCGCTGGGCGAGCCGATCGACGGCAAGGGGCCGGTCAATGCCAAGGCGCGCGACGTGATTGAAAAGGTCGCGCCGGGCGTCATGTGGCGCAAGTCGGTGTCGCAGCCGGTGCAGACCGGGCTCAAGTCGATCGACGCCATGGTGCCGATCGGCCGCGGCCAGCGCGAGCTCATCATCGGTGACCGCCAGACCGGCAAGACTGCCGTCGCGGTCGACACCATCATCAACCAGAAGGGCAAGGACCTGCTGTGCATCTATGTGGCGATCGGCCAGAAGGCTTCGACGATCGCCAACGTGGTGCGCAAGCTCGAGGAGACCGGCGCCCTGGCCTACACCATCGTCGTGTCGGCCTCAGCCTCCGAGTCCGCGGCCATGCAGTTCATCGCGCCCTACGCGGGCTGCACGATGGGCGAGTACTTCCGCGATCGCGGCCAGGACGCCCTCATCATCTATGACGACCTGACCCGCCAGGCCTGGGCCTACCGGCAGATTTCGCTGTTGCTGCGCCGTCCGCCCGGTCGTGAGGCTTATCCTGGCGACGTGTTCTACCTGCACTCGCGCCTGCTCGAGCGGGGCGCGCGCGTCAACGAGGAATACGTCGAGAAATTCACCAATGGCGCGGTCAAGGGCAAGACAGGCTCGCTCACCGCCCTGCCGGTCATCGAGACCCAGGCCGGCGACGTGTCCGCGTTCGTTCCGACCAACGTGATCTCGATCACTGACGGGCAGATCTTCCTGGAGACCGACCTCTTCAACGCCGGTATCCGTCCCGCCATCAACGCGGGTGTCTCGGTCTCGCGTGTCGGCGGCGCCGCGCAGACCAAGATCATGAAGCGCAAGGACACCGGCGCGGGCGTGCGCCTGGCGCTCGCGCAGTATCGCGAGCTGGCCGCGTTCGCGCAGTTTGCTTCCGACCTGGACGAGGCCACCCGCAAGCAGCTCGAGCGCGGCCGCATGGTCACCGAGCTCATGAAGCAGGTGCAGTACTCGCCCATGGAAGTATGGGAAATGGCGTTGACGCTGTTCGCGGTCAACAACAATTTCATGGACGACGTCGACGTCAAGCAGGCGCTTTCGTTCGAGAAGAACCTGCGCGAGTACGTGAAATCGAAGCACGCCGGTCTCGTCGATTCAATCGCCAAGGCGGCCAACCTGAGCGAAGCCGACGAAAAGGCCTTGAGCGCGGCGATCGTCGAGTTCAAGAAGAACGGCACCTATTGATTCGCCGCGCGCGGTCGCTGCGTCGCCGGGACGGTCTGGCGGCGCGGCACAGGCCGGTGGTCGCGTGAAGTCGGCGCGGCGCGGCAAAGATTCTTGAGGGCAGCCCCATGGCAGGCAGTAAGGAAATCAGGACCAAGATCAAGAGCGTGCAAAACACGCGCAAGATCACCAAGGCGATGGAGATGGTCGCCGCTTCGAAGATGCGCCGCGCGCAGGAACGCATGCGCGCCGCGCGCCCCTATGGCGACAAGATCCGCAATATCGCCGCGCACATGTCGGGCGCCAACCCGGAGTACCGTCATCCCTTCCTGATCCGGCGCGAAGAGGTAAAGAACGTCGGCATCATCCTGGTCACCACCGACAAGGGACTGTGCGGCGGACTCAACACCAACATGCTGCGCCTGCTCACGGCCAGGTTGAAGGAGCTCGACGGCGCCGGCGCCAAGATCATCGCCACCGCGATCGGCAACAAGGGGTTTGGCTTCCTGAACCGCATCGGCGTGAAGGTAGTGTCACATGCAGTGCAGATCGGTGACCGCCCGCACCTGGACCGCCTGATCGGCCCGGTCAAGGTGCAACTGGATGCCTATGCCGAAGGGCGGCTTGATCGCGTCTACTTGTGCTACACCGATTTCATCAACACCATGAAGCAGGAGCCCAAGATCGAGCAGCTCCTGCCGCTGACCGCCGACAAGCTGGAGCAGTCCAACGAGGAGAAGCGCGCCTACGGCTGGGACTATCTCTACGAGCCTGACCCCAAATCGGTCATCGACGATCTGCTCACGCGCTATGTCGAGGCCATCGTCTACCAGGCAGTCGCCGAGAACATGGCGTCGGAGCAATCCGCGCGCATGGTGGCCATGAAGTCCGCCTCCGACAACGCCAAGAAGGTCATCGACGACCTGCAGCTCACCTATAACAAGGCGCGCCAGGCGGCCATCACCAAGGAACTGTCCGAAATCGTCGGCGGTGCCGCCGCGGTCTAGAAGCAAGCGCTCCCCATCCGAATACCAGCAATCGACAAGAGGTCCGAATCATGAGTCAAGGTCAAATCGTTCAGTGCATCGGCGCGGTGGTCGACATCCAGTTCCCGCGCGCAGGCATGCCCAAGGTCTACGACGCGCTCACGCTGGATCGCAGCGATACCAACAAGTTGGTCGAGCAGGGCCTGACCTTCGAGGTGCAGCAGCAGTTGGGCGACGGCGTGGTGCGCACCATCGCGCTGGGCTCGACCGACGGTCTGCAGCGCGGCATGGCCGTCTCCGGCACCGGTGCGCCGATCTCGGTGCCGGTGGGTGCCGGCACGCTCGGCCGCGTCATGGACGTGCTCGGCCGGCCCATCGACGAGCGCGGCCCGATCCAGTCCGACGAGCGCCGTGCCATCCACCAGCCCGCGCCCAAGTTCGACGAGCTTTCGCCGTCGGTCGAGCTGCTTGAGACCGGCATCAAGGTTATCGACCTGATCTGCCCGTTCGCCAAGGGCGGCAAGATCGGGCTGTTCGGCGGCGCCGGCGTCGGCAAGACCGTCAACATGCTTGAACTCATTAACAACATCGCCAAGGCGCGTTCCGGCCTGTCGGTGTTCGCCGGCGTCGGTGAGCGCACCCGCGAGGGCAACGACTTCTATCACGAGATGTCGGACGCCAAGGTGATCGTGCAGGAAGACCTCTCAAAGTCCAAGGTCGCGATGGTGTTCGGCCAGATGAACGAGCCGCCGGGCAACCGCCTGCGCGTCGCGCTCTCCGGCCTAACCATGGCCGAGAAGTTTCGCGACGAAGGCAAGGACATCCTGTTTTTCGTCGACAACATCTATCGCTACACCCTGGCCGGCACCGAGGTCTCGGCGCTCTTGGGCCGCATGCCTTCGGCGGTGGGCTACCAGCCGACCCTGGCTGACGAGATGGGCAAGCTGCAGGAACGCATCACCTCGACCAAGGTCGGCTCGATCACCTCGATCCAGGCCGTGTACGTGCCTGCCGACGACCTGACCGACCCGTCGCCCGCGACCACCTTTGCCCACCTGGACGCGACCGTCGTGTTGTCGCGTGACATCGCCTCGCTGGGCATCTACCCGGCGGTGGACCCGCTGGATTCGACCAGCCGCCAGGTCGACCCCAACACCATCGGCGAAGACCACTACAACACCACCCGCCGCGTGCAGGCGACCCTGCAGCGCTACAAGGAACTGCGCGACATCATCGCCATCCTGGGCATGGACGAGCTCTCGCCCGAGGACAAGCTGGCGGTCGGACGTGCGCGCAAGATCCAGCGCTTCCTGTCGCAGCCCTTCCACGTGGCCGAGGTGTTCACCGGCTCGCCGGGCAAGTACGTGCCCTTAGCCGAGACCATCCGCGGCTTCAAGATGATCGTCGACGGTGAATGCGATGCCCTGCCCGAGCAGGCCTTCTACATGGTCGGCACCATCGACGAGGCCATCGAGAAAGCCAAAACACTGCAGTAAGCGGGCAAAAGTGCAAACCTACTTTTGCCCGGCTTGATCTGAGCGGAATCGCCGGCGAAGCCGGTCGATTCCACCAAGTAAAAAGCTACGAAACACCTGATTCGAGGTACTCCGTGTCCACCATCCATGTAGACGTCGTCAGTGCGGAAGAGTCGATCTTCTCCGGTGAGGCGAAGTTCGTCGCCCTGCCCGGCGAGGCCGGCGAACTGGGCATCTACCCCAAGCACGCGCCGCTGATCACGCGCATCAAGGCCGGGGCGGTGCGCATCCAGCGTGCCGACAATGACGAAGAAGAGTTCGTCTTCGTCGCCGGCGGCATTCTCGAGATTCAGCCTGACGTGGTGACCGTGCTGGCCGACACCGCGATCCGCGGCCATGACCTGGACGAGGCGAAAGCCAACGAAGCCAAGAAAAAGGCCGAGGAAGCGCTGGCCAACGCCAAGAGCGACATCGACCTGGCGCGGGCGACCTCGGAGCTGGCCATCATGGCCGCGCAGATTGCCGCGATCTCCAAGCTGCGCAACCGGCGCGCGTAAAGCGCCCGCTCCTGCCGGCCGCTACTTCGGTGGCGGAAAGAACCCCACCGGCACCATCAGCCGGTTCTCCTGCTTTTCCAGCGCGCCCAGCCTGCCGCTTTCTTCCACATAGGCCAGCCATTCCGGGTCGGACCACAGCGCCGCGCGGCGGCGCTCGCGGTCGGCGGCGTCTGAGTAGGCCCAGATGTGCATGAACTGGTTGACGTCGCCGGTCTCGGTGGTCATGAACGCCAGCGGCTGACCAAGGACGCGGGTCTGCGGCCCCTTGCCCAGCCTGTCGTAGAGCGCCAAGTGTTTTTTCAGTGTGCCTGGACGGCAGGTATAGGTTCGTACATCGACGAGCATGAGGACTCCTGGTTCGGGGCTGGACTGCCGGGAGCAGGATATCGTAGTGCGCCGTTACCCCTGACCTCCTGCTGCTTGAGCGTTAGCCCGCATCGCGGGGACAGCCGGGATGCGGTAGCCTACGGGGTTGAGCGCCCGGAAAGCCAGCACACCACGGGCGGGATCGACACATTCAAACCGAGGAGACTAGCCATGACAACCACCATCACAGCCGCCGACCTTCCGCTCGCGCGTGCCTACCGCTGGGAGAAGGAACGCGCCAACGAGATCTACCTGACCCAGCCCATGGGCGGCGGGGTGGTGCGCGACTGGACCTGGGCGCAGGCCATGGACGAGACGCGGCGCATGGCCGTGTGGCTGAAGGCGCAGGGCTTTGAGCCCGGTGCGCGCATCGCCATCATGAGCAAGAACACCGCCTGGTGGATCATGGCTGACGTGGCGATCTGGATGGCCGGCTATGTGAGCGTGCCGATCTACCCCAACCTGGTGGCCGAGACGGTGCGCCAGATCCTCGAGCATTCCGAGACCAAGCTCATCTTCGTCGGCAAGCTCGACGACACCAAGTCCATGCTGCCCGGCATCCTGCCCGGCATGCCGTGCGTCGCAACGCCTCTGTGCGAGGCCAAGGGCATGAAAGCGTGGGATGAGATCATCAAGTCCACCGAGCCTATGAAGGAGAGCCCCGCGCCGGCAGCAGACGCGATGGCGACCATCATCTACACCTCGGGCACCACCGGCATGCCCAAGGGGGCGGTACATCACTTCGGCGCCTTCGCGCATACCGCCAAGGCTTTGGCTGGCATCATCAATGCCACGACTGAGGAGCGCGCACTGTCCTACCTGCCGCTGGCGCATGTGGCCGAGCGCTGCCTCATCGAGGGCGAGTCGATCTACTCCGGCTTTCGCGTCTATTTCGCCGAGAGCCTGGATACCTTTCTGGCTGATCTGCAGCGTGCGCGGCCGACCTTCTTCTTCTCGGTACCGCGCCTGTGGGTCAAGTTCCAGCAGGGCGTGTTCGCCAAGATGCCGCCCAAGAAGCTCAACCGCCTGATGAGCATTCCGATCCTGGGCGGCATCGTCAAGAAGAAGATCCTGACCCAGCTGGGACTCAACCACGTTCGCTTTGCCGGCACCGGCGCGGCGCCCCTGCCGCCGGAAGTCATGGGGTGGTACCGGCGCCTGGGCCTTGAACTCCTCGAGGGCTACGGCATGACCGAGCAGTTCGCCTTCGCGACCAGCTCCATGCCCGGCCGTTCGCGCATTGGTTACGTGGGCGAGGCCACACCCTGCTGCGAGGTCAAGCTGTCGGACATCGGCGAGATCCTCACGCGCGGTCCGGCGCACATGGTCAACTATTTCAAGGAGCCCGAGAAGACCCGCGAGACCATGACCGACGACGGCTGGTTGAAGACCGGCGACCTCGGCGAATTCGACGAGATGAAGCGCCTGAAGATCGTTGGCCGCGCCAAGGAGCAGTTCAAGACCAGCAAGGGCAAGTATGTCGCGCCCGCGCCGATCGAGGGCAAGCTTGGCTCCTTCACCAAGATCGAGGCCTGCATGGTCTCCGGCGTCGCCTTCCCGCAGCCCTTTGCGCTGGCCATGCTGCCGCTAGGCCAGTGGGACGCCCTCAAGGCACCGGACGCCCGCGCAGAGTTCACCAAGGAGCTGTCGGACCACCTGAAAGTCGTCAACGAACAACTCGACCCGCACGAGCGCCTGGACTTCATCGCCGTGGTCGTCGAGCAGTGGACCGTTGAGTCAGGGTTCGTCACGCCCACCCTCAAGCTCAAGCGCAACGTGCTGGAGAAGCATTACGAGCCGCACTTCGAGAAGTGGGCGAAGGCCAGGAAGGAAGTGGTCTGGCACGAGGGATGAGTAGACGCGCCGCGACGGAGCGAATCCGATGCGCAACAGGAAAGGCGGCCCGCTGGGCCGCCTTTTTTCTTCGCGTCACCGACCCTGAGCAGGCGCGGGAAGTTGCAGACGGTTGTTCGCCACTGCCGATGAGAGGACTGACCTTTCCGAATTTGCCGACGCCTGGGGCAGTAGGAATAGTGCCCCGAGCGCCGCAACGAAAGCGGTTCCCGGCCCTCCTGGCCGCAGGGGCCCTGGTTTGGGCCGCGCATGGTCACACGCAGGAGGCGGCGCGTCCCGGTACTGACCTCAACCTCGCCCACCCGACCGCAGTCGTAACCGCCAAGCGCGAGCGCCACACGATCGCGGGACTGGTCACGCATCAGGAGGGCGCGAAGTCGTTCAAGCATGGCATCGCGATCTTCCCCGGCTATCCGAGCATCCTGCGCTTGAGGGAGGAAGGCGGGCAGGCGGTGTTCGAACTGCGCGGGAACTTTCTGGTCCGTTCGCGCAGACACTGGCTGGACGAAGAAACGCTGGTCGTCGTCGTCGATGCGCCATCCGACCAGTGGACGACGTTCCACCAATTCTTCCGCGAGGACCCGCGTTACGGCGCGGACGTGGCAGCGCTGCTTGCTGAAGTCGGTCGCCGCTATCCCGTGGAGGGCTGGACCTTTGTCGGCACCAGCGAAGGCTCAGTCAGCGCCTTTCACGCCGCGCGCATGAACCCGCGGCTGGCGCGCCGCACCATACTCACGGCGTCGTTGTTCCTGCCCTCGCGCAACGGGCCGGGCCTGTCGGCAGTCGCATGGTCAGAATTGTCGAGCGACCTGCTCTGGGTGCATCACGAGGACGATCCCTGCACTTTCACTTCTTATAGAGACGCCGCGCGCTTCTCGCGCAGAACCGCCAAGCCCCTGCTGACGGTGCGCGGTGGCGGGCCCTGGCGCGGCGCAGCCTGCGAAGCATTCACCGCGCACGGGTTTGTCGGTGCCGAGCGCGAGACCGTGGAGGCGATGCGATCCTGGGTCAAGACCGGCGTGGTGCCCGCGGACCTGAAGCTGTAGGACGGGCCGACGCGCGCGCTGGTGTGCTTGAATCACGGCATGCGAAATGCGGGCCTTGCGTGAGCGTGTCTGAGCAAGCGACTGGCGGGGATGCACAGACTCCCGTCGTCGTCCTGGAGCGCGTCACGCGCGCCTTCATGCCGGGCAAGCCGCTCTTTGCGGACCTCGACCTTTCCATCCGCGCCGGCGAGCGCGTCGCGCTGCGCGGCGAATCCGGGGTCGGCAAGTCCACGCTTCTGAACCTGATCGCCGGGCTGGATCTGCCCGATACCGGCACGGTGAGCGTCGCGGGGCGGCGCGTGGGCACGCTGTCAGGGGATGAGCGCGCGCGCTTTCGCCGCGATACGCTGGGTTTCGTGTTCCAGGCGTTTCATCTGTTGCCGCATTTGAGCGCGGTGCAGAACGCCATGCTGCCGCTGTTGCTGCAAGGCCAGGGCCAGGCACGCGCGCAGGCGAGCGCGGGCGACATGCTTGCGCAGCTGGGGATGGCTGCGCGCGCGCACGCCTTCCCGGGCGAACTCTCCGGTGGCGAGCAGCAGCGCGTGGCGCTGGCGCGCGCGCTGGTGCACGGCCCGCAACTCGTGCTGGCCGATGAGCCCACCGGCAATCTCGACCCCGCCACCGCGAGCACGGCGCTTGCGACGCTCGTCGATGCTTGCGCCGCACGCGGCGCAGCATTGATCATGGTCACGCATTCTGTCGAGGCCGCCGCGGTTGCCGACCGTCGCCTGGTGCTCTCCGCCCAGGGACTTGTGGAGGAGGCGTAGTGGGCGGCTCGTGGCTCCTCGCGCGCTGGTTCCTGTCCGCTGCGTGGCGCGCCCAGCGCGGCCGCTGGCTGCTCGCGGCTGCGGCCGTTGGCGTGGGCGTCGCGCTGGCCACGGCCATCCATAGCGTCAATATCTCGGCACTGGACGAATTCCAGCGCGCTATCGACACCGTCAACGGCGAGGCTACTGTGCAGGTCGTCGCGCGCGCGGGCTTCATGGACGAGCGGGTTTTCGATGTCGTGCTGGAAATGGCCGAGCGAAGTGGCATTGCCGCTGCCAGCCCGGTGCTGGCACTGGACCTGCCGCTGCCGGCTGTGCCGGGCCCCGGCGCAGGCGCTCGGCGCGAGCGCCTGACGCTCCTGGGTATCGACGTCTTTCGTGCCGCACGGGCCACCGCGAGCCTCTTGCCAGGCGTCGATGAAGGCGTGGGGCGTGACGCCGGCGCGGCATCACCGCTCTTCGCCGACGACAGCGTTTTTCTGTCGGCCGCAGCGCAGGAGGCTCTGGGCGCACGCATGGGCGGGGAGGTGACGCTCGACGGCATCAAGCTGCGCGTGGCCGGGCGGGTGGCGGCGCAGGCGGGCCAACGCATCGCGGTCATGGACCTGGGGGCGATGCAGTGGCGCTTCGGTGCCCTGGGCAAACTCTCGCGCATCGACCTGAAGCTCGCTGAGGGTGCTGCCGTGGCGACCGTGGCGGCCGCGCTTGCGCCGCAGTTGGGAGACGGCGCGCAATTGATCACCTCGGGGCTGCGCGAGCAGCGCATGTCCAATCTCTCGCGCGCCTACCGGGTCAATCTGAACGTGCTGGCGCTGGTGGCTTTGTTCACGGGCGCGTTCCTGGTGTTCTCGGCAGTGGGGTTGGCGGCGGTGCGTGCGCGGCCGCAGTTGTCTCTCTTGGCGGTGCTCGGCGCAACGCAGGCGTGGGTGCTGCGCGTGGTCCTGCTGCAGGGGGCGCTGGTCGCCTTGGTCGGAAGCCTCGCGGGGGTCGGCGCCGGCCTGCTGCTGGCGCGAGCCCTGTTGTCAGCGTTTGGTGGCGACCTGGGTGGCGGCTACTTTCCCGGCGTCTCTCCGGCGCTGGCGGTGGATGTTCCGGTGCTGGCCGGGTTTGTCGCGCTGGGCATTGCCGTCGGGCTGGCGGCGGCGTGGCTGCCGGCGCGCGAGATCGCGCACGCGCGCCCGGCCGAAGCCTTGCGCGGCGCTTCGCGCGAGACCGTGTTGCGCCGCCTGGCGCACCCCGGCCCCTCGCTGGTCCTTATGGTTGTGGCCGGCGTACTGCTACTGGCGCCGGCAATCGACGATCTGCCGCTGGCGGCTTATGCGGCCATCGCCTGCATCCTGCTGGCGGCCATCGGTGTGGTGCCGTGGCTGGTGAAGATATTGTTTGCGCGGGCACAGCGTTTTCTCGGCGGCAGCGGTGTGCTTACCTGGTTGGCGTTCACGCGCGTGGCGCAGGCGCCCGGCCAGGCGGGCGGCGTGATCGCGGGCGTAGTGGCGAGCTTTGCGCTCACGGTGGCCATGGTGATCATGGTGGCGAGCTTTCGCCTGAGCGTGACCGATTGGCTGGTCATGGTGCTGCCCGCCGACCTGTATGCGCGCGCACCGGGCACGGCATTGGCGGGCGGCATCGGGCCTCAGGCGCGCACGGAGATCAGCACCATCCCCGGTGTGGCCAGGAGCGAGTTCGCGCGCAGCGTCGAGGTCTCGCTCGATCCGGCGCGCCCCGCGGTGGGCGTGTCGGCGCGCGAGTTCGACCCGGCCCGGCCGCAGGCGCGCCTGCCACTGGTGGGAGCCGCCCTGCCCGCGCCGCCTGGCGTGGCGGCCCTGTACGTCTCCGAGGCCATGGTCGATCTGTATGGCTTTACGCCCGGGCGGCGCGTGAGGCTGCCGTTTTCCGGCGAGGAACTGCATGTGTCCGGGGTGTACCGTGACTATGCGCGCCAGCACGGCTCGGTGACACTGGCGCGCAGCGACTACCAGCGCATGAGTGGGGATGCGAGCGTGAATGACGCGGCCCTGTGGCTCGCCCCGGGGGCGGATGCGGCCGCGGTGGCCGCGGCGCTGGCCCGGCGTTTGCCCGGCGCCGAGCAGCGCAGCGCTGGCGAACTGCGCGAATTGTCCCTGCGCATTTTCGATCGCAGCTTCGCGATGACTTATCTGCTCGAGGCCGCCGCGCTCCTGGTGGCGCTCTTCGGCGTGGCCAGCAGCTATGCGGCGCAGGCGCTGGAGCGCGCGCGCGAGTTCGGCGTGTTGCGGCACCTGGGACTGACCACCGGCGAGGTCGTGCGCCAGGTCAGCCTGGAGGGTGCGCTGCTCTCAGGCTTCGGCGCGCTGTGGGGGACGGCGACCGGCTGGGTCATCGGCCTGGTGCTGATCCATCGTGTCAATCCGCAGTCGTTTCACTGGACCATGGAGGCGCGCTTTCCGCTGGCGCTGATTGCCGCCGGCGGCATCGCCATTGCTGTGGCCGGTGCGCTGGCCGCCGCGCTCGCGGTGCGCTCGGCCACCGGGCCGGGCCCTCTGGCGGCGCTCAAGGAGGACTGGTGAAGCGCCGCGGCGTGATCCTCGCCATCGCGACAGGCGCGGCCGCGCTGGCGCGGGGCGGCGCCGCGCACGCCGCCGACCGCGCCGCGGAAGTTCCATCAACTGATGCGCGCTACGCCGCGGTCCAGCGCGGACAAACCCTGAGCTTTCCGCGCGACCACGGCGCGCACCCGGACTTTCGCACCGAGTGGTGGTACGTCACCGGCCACCTGCAGCGCGCGGGCCTGCCGGACGGCGGCTTTCAGGTGACCTTTTTTCGCTCACGCACCACGCATGCCGATGCCAACCCCAGTCGCTTCGCGCCCAAGCAGTTGCTCTTCGCGCATGCGGCGCTGGCCCTGCCGGAGCGCGCCCGATTGCTGCACGAAGACCGCGCCGCGCGCAGCCTGCCCGGCCGCGTACGCGCGAGCGAGGCCGATACCGATGTGGCGCTGGACGGCTGGACTTTCACACGCGATGCAGCCAGCGACAGCTATCGCGCTCGCATCACCGGGCGCGAACTCGAAATGACGCTGGACCTGGCGCCCGCCGGAGCCCCCTTGCTGCAGGGCGAGAACGGGTATTCGCAAAAGGGCCCGCGACCCGAACAGGCCAGCTGGTATTACAGCCGGCCGCAGCTGACGGTTACGGGCAGCATAGCGACCGCGCGTCCGGGGCGCGACGCAGGTGGACGCGCGGAGCGGATCGCCGTCACCGGGCGCGCCTGGCTGGACCACGAATGGTCCAGCACCCTGCTCGACGAGCGCGCATCGGGCTGGGACTGGATCGGCATCAACCTGGACGACGGCGGCAGCCTGATGGCGTTTCGCATTCGCACCCGCGAGGGCGGCATCCTGTGGAGCCACGCGGTGCAACGCGATGCGCAGGGGCGCGTGGTCGTGGTCGACGCTGGCGCGCGCTGGCAGGAGGAACGCTGGTGGACCTCGCCGCGTTCGCAAGCACGCTACCCGGTGGCCTTTGCGCTGCGTCTGGCTGGACAGGCCTACGTTCTCAAGCCCTTGATGGAAGACCAGGAGATCGACGCGCGCGCCAGCACCGGCGGCTACTACTGGGAGGGGGCGGTCACGCTGTCATCCGGCGCCCGCACCCTCGGGCGCGGCTATCTGGAGCTGACCGGATACGCGGGGCGGGTGCGCCTCTAGAAGCGGAACTATCGCCGGGGACCGCCGATGCATCGCCACCGCGCCGGAATGGATCCGTCGGCGCTGCCCGTCCACAGCCGCATGACGCGCGACTATGCCGCGAGCGCGCCAGCCTCACCGAGGGTCACGAGATGCCCGAGCATCCGGCGCGCATTGCCAGAGTAGATCAGTGAGCGAGCTGCCGCGCCGATCGCAGCCTCTTCGACCGCACGGGTCGACCACTGGCAGCCGAACTCGGTGCCGTCGGTGCCGAAGATGATGCGCTCTGCGCCATACAGGCGCACCCCGGCTTCGATGGCATGCGCGCCGAACGAGTTGCAGTCGACGTACACCTTGGCGCGCCCGAAGCGCCGCGAAGGCAACTCCTCATCCGGGCTGTCGAGCATCGAGCGGTGATCCATGCGCTCGACTTCGAAGGGAATGTTGCCGCCAAGGTTGTGGACCTGCACGCGCAACTCCGGAAGATCGTCCAGCACATCGCTCAGGCACAGGGTCACCATCACTGAAGACAGGGTCGCCTGCATGTCCAGCGTGCCGATGCGCCGGCGCGCGTTGTCCGCCGCAGCATCGACGTGCGGCCAGGCCTCGCCGGGCAGCGGCCCCCAGTGCACGAACACGGCGGCGCGATGGCGGTTGGCAGCTTCGAGCAGCGGCCGCATTGCCAGAGCGGCGATGCGGGTGATGAAACCGCTGCCTGGCAGCTGGACGCCGATGATTCCCGGCAGGCGCATGGCCCGTTCGAACTCCACGGTCGCCGTGTCGATGTCGGTGAGCGGTACGCAGGCATAGGCGGCAAAGCGGCCAGGGTAGCGGCTGCAGAGCGCCGACAGGCTGTCGTTGACGATCCGCGCGAACCGCAGTCCCTCTTCAATCGGCAAGCGCTCGATCCACGAGAACGAGCCCAGGAGCGACAGGACGCCGGTAGCGATACCCTGCCGATCCATCTCTTCCAGACGCCTGGCCGCATCGTCGAAGGCCTGGGGCACGGGTTCTTCGGTGTTCCCCATGCAGAGCACCTCGACGCCCGCGGCGTTACGGCTTATGCACGGCGGCGCGCGGCGCGCGCGCAACGCCTCAATCAGCGCAGGCGGACGCCAGTGGGCATGCATGTCGATCTTCATTGTTTTGCCTCCAGCGGCATTAACCGGAAACCCATGCGTCGATCCATAGCCCGCACGTCTGCAGAATTCCGGCGACGGCAGCGGGTAAATCTACACCGGTCGGGGTGCAGAACACAATCTGATCACGTTCCGAGCAGACTAGCGGTTTGGCATGTTCCCCGCTGATAATCTGCCGTTCGCCCACAAGCATCGACGCGAGCGTTGTCGCCCGTGGCGGCATGCGCCGGTGCACCTCTGGAAAGAACGCGCAACGAAGGAGTGGAAGTGAATGAAGCCTTGGCACTCGCAGCCCTGATCGCAGCGCTGGCCTTGCCGGCCGAGTCCCTGCCGCGCATATACCTGGGCTGCAAGGCGTGGGTGGACCGGGCAGCCGGGTTGGTGATGGGGACCTTGGGAGTGCGGCCTGTCGTGCACGCGGAGAATGCCACTCGGCCCGCGGCGGATACTTCGCGTTGGGCGCAAGGCCCTCGCTACTTCAAGGGAGCGGTATGAGCGAAACACGGTTTCACGGAGTTTTTCCCTACGTTGTCTCGCCGGTCCGCGAGTCCGGCGAGGTGGATGCCGAGGTTCTGGCGC
>JBJXGS010000261.1:0-11991 GCA_046160545.1 Burkholderiales bacterium | reverse complement strand
GCGTCTGCTTGCGCTTGCCGGCGTACTCGGCATCGCCAAAGCTGATCTGCTTCATCGTCGTGTCCCCGCAGGTTGTCGGCCTGTGTCTATGACCGCAATTCGGCGGACTTGTTCAGAGTTTCCCTAGTGCAGATTGAACTCGGCAAGGCCATTCTGGCGCGGCAGGGAACGAAGGCCTACAGCACAACGCTCGAGGACCAGCCGTTCCAGACGTTCAAGCTCCAGTTGCAAGCTCTCGGCTTGATCGAGTTGAGGTACACAAGTACTACCAAGGGCGGGATGGCTCTCTTCTGGTCGCTGACCGCAAGAGGGAATCAGAGCATGCTTCAACTGCGAGTGGTACGCAAGGATGACCATGTTCGCCAAAGCCAAGATGGAGAACATCCCACTGGCAACCTTGAAGGAGATTCGCCGTGCCCTCGAAATCTAAAAAGCTGACGCCAGCCGAGATCGAAGCGCTGGAAGCAAAGCGTGACCTTGGCGCCGAGATCCTGCAGTCCATCAAGGACATGAAGGCAGGGCGCGGCAAGGTGGTTCTTTCCCCCGCAGCAGAAGCCCGTAGCGCGACGGGCCTCTCCCAGTCTCAGTTCGCAACCCTTCTTGGCGTTTCGGTACGTACTCTCCAAGGATGGGAGCAGGGTCGCAAGCAGCCCAGTGGCGCCGCGCGAACCCTGCTCGCGGTAGCGCGCGCCAACCCGCGGGTCATCCTGGAGGTATCCGGGTCGTAGAGGCACCTTGCCGGGCGGCGCGCGGGCAATCAGGTCTAAAGCACGCGGTAACATCGCCGGCCACGCGGCCCGGGGAGGGGCCGACAACCTTGAGCGGGTCTGACCTGAAGCAGCGCCTGGCAGCGATTCTGGCGGCGGATGTCGCGGGTTACTCGCGCCTGATGGCCGCTGACGACCGTGCGACGGTGACCGCGCTGGACGCGGCGCGCAGGGTGTTTCGCGCGGTGATCGAATCCAACCAGGGCCGGGTGGTCGACATGGCTGGCGACTCGGTGCTGGCGGTGTTCGATACCGCGACTGGCGCAGTCGCGGCGGCGCTTGCGGTCCAGGCCGCGATCAATCTGCTGGCTGATGCGGCGCCCGAAGAGCGCCGCATGCGCTTTCGCATCGGCGTGCACTTAGGCGATGTGATCGAAAAGAGCGACGGCACGATCTATGGCGATGGCGTCAACATCGCTGCGCGGCTGGAGGGCTTGGCCGAGCCGGGCGGGATCACGGTGTCGGAATCGATCCGCACGGTGGTCAAGGGCAAGGTCAGAGCCGGGTTCGAGGACCAGGGCCGGCAGACGGTCAAGAATATTCCCGATCCGGTGCATGCCTACCGGGTACGTTCTGCCGGAGCTACGGCGGAGCCTGCTATCGAGTCCGTGCGCGAGGCAAACCTCACGACTCCCGTCGAACCATCGATCGCGGTGCTGCCCTTCGCCAACCTGTCGGGCGACCCTGAACAGGAGTACTTCACCGACGGCATCAGCGAGGACATCATCACCGAGATTGCGCGCATTCCGGCGCTGTTCGTCATCTCGCGCAATTCGACCTTTACCTACAAGGGCCGGGCCGTGCGCGTGGAGGACATCTGCCGCGACCTCGGTGTGCGTTACGTGCTTGACGGCAGCGTGCGCAAGTCGGGGCAGCGCATCCGGGTGACCGCGCAACTGACCGACGGCGAGTCCGGACGCCATATCTGGGCCGAACGCTACGATCGCGAGCTAGCTGACATCTTTGCTTTGCAGGACGACGTGACCGCACACATCGTGCGCGCTCTTCAAATCAAGCTCACTGGTGCCGGCAGCAGTCCGGCCACGCGCCAGGAAACCGCGAATCCGGAAGCCTACGACTGGGTCCTGCGCGGACGCGAGCAGTACCGCCTGTTCACACCCGAGGGCAATGCCGCGGCGCGACGGCACTACGAGAAGGCGATGGCCCTCGATGCGCGCAATGCGGAGGCGCATGCGGGTCTGGCTCAAACCTACATGCAAGACTGGTTCAGCGGCGCGGCCGAGGGCCTGGAGCGGGCCTTCGAAGCGGCTGAAAAGGCCAGGAGCCTCGATCCGAACCTGCCGCTGGTCTACGAGGCCTTGAGCACCGTCTTTCTCTTCCAGCGGCGGCACGACGAAGCGCTGTCCGCCGCCAGGCGCTGGACCGAGATCGAACCCAACAACGCCGAGGCCTATGCCAATCTCGCCGGAATTCTGAATTTTTCGGGCGAGCCTGTGCGGGTCGCTGACCTGATTGAAAAGGCGAAACGTCTCAATCCGTTCTATCCCTTTTATTACACCCTGTACCTCGGACAGGCTTGTTTCGTGATGCGCCAGTTCAAAGATGCGGCGCGTTTCATCTCGCGCAGCATCGCCCACAATCCCGCATCGCTACCCGCGCATCTCTATCTGGCCGCGTGTCACGGCCAGCAAGGCGAGAACGAGCTTGCGCGCGAGGCCTTGGCCGAGGTCCGGCGCATCAGTCCCACCTATTCGGTGGCTGCCGCTCGGACTGTCTTTGCGTACAAGCGGGCGGCCGACCTGGAATTGCTGACACAAGGTCTGCGCATCGCGGGTCTTCAGGAGTAAGCGGCGATACAACCAGCCCCCCGCTGGCCCAGCCGATAGGCTAGTATTTCAGCGCACTCATGCCGGCATCAAGAACTGCGTTGCAATCACCTTAAAAAAGGGAGACAAATGATGCACCCAATCACCCGCCGTCTTTCCACCAAGACCGCGCTGAGTGCGCTCATCGCGGCGCTCGTTGCAGGCGCTGCCCTCCCCGACCGCATGGCCCACGCGCAGGCGATGAAGCCGGTGGTGTTGCGCTTCGCGGCGGACTTCCCGCCGGCGCCGCATCCCGCTGGTCTGGCGATGAACCACTTCAAGGAACGGCTCGCGCAGCTGATCCCCGGCAGCGAGGCGCGCCTGTACTTTGCCGGCGCCCTGTACACGATTCCGGAAGCGTTTGAGGCCATGCGCCAGGGCAACCTGGAGATGACCTGGATGCAGATGGGCAAGGCAGCGCCCGTCGATCCGTTCATGATGGCGGTAGTCGGGCCCGGCATCCTCACCACCGTGGGCGCGGTCGACAACATCGAGAAGACCAAGACCTACCAGTTCCTGGTTGACCGCCTGCAAAAGCAGCAGTTGATCCGCGTCTTCGGCTCCAGCCACATGAGCTTCGGCATGGGTGTGGGCGGCAAGAAGCGCTACCTGACGCCCGCCGACTTCGTCGGCCGCAAGGTGCGCAGCATGGGCCCGGCGGAAAACCCGGTGCTCGAATCCTGGAAAGCAAACCCGGTGGTGATGGCCTTCGGCGAGGTGCCGACGGCTCTCGAGTCCGGCGTCATCGACGGCCTCATGACCAGCATCGGCGGCTGGCTGGGCGTGCGCCAGCAGTCGCCCTTCTACACCACCGGCGGCCCGGGCGTGGTCACCGGCGACTACTACATGGTGAGCGCGAGCCGGCGCTGGTGGGACCGCCAGCCCAAGCCGACGCAGGAGGTGCTGGAAAAGCTCATCATGGAGACCATCCAGGTGCAGAAGGAGCTCAACTGGTGCGTCGACAAGATGACCTACGACAAGTACGGCACCAAGGATCCGTCCAAGCCGGGCGTGTACTGGATGAACCCGACGGAATCGGCCGCCTTGACCAACGCCCTCGGCGACGGCCCGTCGCGCTGGCTCAAGAGCAAGATGCCGCCGGCCGGGCAGCAGCTGGTGGATGACTTCAAGGCCGAGGGCATCGCGCTGTCCAAGGCGCACCCCACCGGATCGTCCTGGATCGAGAAGGTGGACTGCGCCAAGCACGCCTCCAAGATCGTCATCCGCTAGATGGAGACCGCGTACGCGGCCTGGCGCACGTTCCAGGACAAGGTGCTGGCGCGCCTCGCGGCGTCGCTCCTGGTCGGCTGCACGCTGCTGGCACTCCTGGAGGTCGGCCGGCGCTACCTGTTCGGCCGCTCCTTCGAGTGGCAGCAGGACGCGGTCACCTTCATCATGTTAAGCGGGGTCTACCTCTACTTCAGCGTCGCGCAACGCAAGGGATCGCACCTGGCTGTCACAGTGGTGCCGGAACTGTGCGCGGTCGCCGGGCCGCGCGCGCAGCTGGTCGGCACGATCGTCAAGACCATCGCGCTGGCGTTCTCGATGGTGTTCCTGGGCCTGGTGTTCTGGTGGGGTATCCCCGAGGTCGAGGATGCGATCAAGTACGAGACCCGCACCGAAAGCCTGGGCTTTCCGATGTGGCCGTTCCTGCTGGCGCTGCTCCTGGGCTTCGGCTTCATGGCCATCACGCAGATGTTCCAGCTCTGGTTCGCGATCCAGAAGCTGCTCGGCCGACCGGTACCCGAGTACCCGGAAGACGCCGACGAGGGCGGGCATTGAGCCGCTCCGAACTCAAGGCACGAGAGGAATGATGCAATGGCGCTAGTCGGTCTGGTCCTGCTTGTGCTCCTGGTGCTGTCGGTGCCGATCGGCATTGCGTTGAGCGCGGCGGCGGCCTCCTACATCATGATCGATCCGGTGCTGGAGACCAGCGTGATCTTCCGCGCCTTCTTCAGCTTCATCGGCAAGTATTCGCTGATGGCGATCCCGCTGTTCATCTTCGCCGGCTTCCTGATGGAAAAGACCGGCCTGGTGGCGCAGCTGTTCCGCTTCGCGGATTCGCTGGTGGGCTCGCTGCCGGGCGGCTTTGGGGTGGCCACGGTGCTCGCCTGCGTGCTGTTTGGCGCCATTTCGGGCTCCAGCGTCGCCATGGCCGCGGCGATGGCGGTGATCGCGATTCCCGAGATGCGCAAGCGCGGCTACCCGGACTGGCTCTCCGGCGGCCTGGTGGCGACCGCGGGCGGCATCGCCATGCTGATCCCGCCCAGCATCATCCTGCTGGTCTTCGGCATCGTCACCGAAACCTCGATCGTCGAGTTGTTCTTCGCCGGCATCATCCCAGGCCTGATGCTCGCGACCGGAAACGCCCTGAGCGTCATGGGCATCGCCATGTGGTTGAAGCTGCCGCGCGCCGGCAAGTTCGAGGCCGCGCGCGCATGGAAGGAATTCCTCGGCGCGGCGCCTGCACTGGGCATGCCGGTGTTGATCCTGGGCGGCCTCTACGGCGGGCTTTTCACCCCGACCGAGGCTGCGGCAGCGGCCTGCGGCTACGCCCTCTTGTACGGCGTACTGAGCGGGCGCATGGACTTCGTGCGCCAGATCCTGCCCACCGCCGAGCGCGCGCTCAACCTGACCGGGGTGGTGGTGTTCCTGATCGGCAGCGTGGGCGTGTTCCAGTTCCTCGCCGCCAACATGTACTGGCCGCAGCGCATCGCCGAAACGGTGACCAGCTGGGGCTTGACCCCGCTGGGCTTCATCTTCGCCTACATGTTCGTGCTCATCATCCTGGGCATGTTCGTCGACGGCGTGGCGATGGTGATTTTGACCGTGCCGGTGATCTTCCCGATCGCCATGGCGCTCAAGATCGACCCGGTGCACTTAGCCATCATGATCACGCTCAACGTCGAGATGGGCGTGGTCACGCCGCCGGTGGGCCTGAACCTCTTTGCGGTCAGCGGCACATCGAAGATACCGTTACCGCAGGTGCTCAAGGGGACGATACCGTTCTTCCTGGGCGACCTGACGGTGCTGCTCCTGGTGATCTTCTTCCCGGCGCTGGCGACCTGGCTACCCAGCATCCTGGTGGTCGACGCGTTCAAGTAGACGCACGGGATCGCCGAGGCGAGCCGGCTCAGCCGGCCAGCCTCAGCCGGCCTTGATGACGGCGCAGGCGATGCGCGCGCCGGAGTTGCCGGTGGGCTGGGTCTTGAAGTCGTCCGGATCAGCGTGCACGACGAGCGTGCGGCCGATGATGTTTGCCGCGCCGCTGCCAATCGAGAGACCGTCGACCTCGACATCGATCTTGGCGCGCCCGTCACGGCCGGCCTTGAGCGACGGCAGGTCGCCGGCGTGGCGGTTGGCGTCGGTGTGCGCGCCGTGCGGCTTGCCGCCCGGGTTGAAATGTCCGGCCGCGGCCATGCCGTCGGGGCCGCAGGCGGTGCCCTCGTGGATGTGCATGCCGTGCTCCTGATTCGGCTTGAGCCCCTGCACGAACACGATGACGCGGACCTTGCTGCCCACCTGCTCGAAGGTCGCCTCGCCGAAAGTCCTGTTGCCCTGGGTCGCGGCCAGGCCCGCGTTGGCGAGCGCGGGCTCGTCAGGGACCGTCTGGCAGGCAACGAGGCTCATCGCAGCGAGCGCTGCGGCGATGGTCGTGATCTTCATGTCGTGTGTCCTCCTATGACTCGAATTTACCTGTTTATGTCCGGGCGCGAAAGCGGTACGTCACGCAGCGCGCAGGGGCTTGAGCTCGCTTGCAGCAGCGTCGTCACGCAGATGGCAGCGCGGTCATGATGCACCATGTAACCGCGCGGTTACAATCGATTGATGCCCCGCAAGCCAACACCAGAAAAAGCGCCGACCGCTCGCACCGCCAAAAAGCGGACATCCGGCCCGGAACGCAAGGTACCGCGCGACCCCGAGCAGACCCGCGCCCGCATCCTGGCTGCTGCGCGTGACGAGTTTGCCCGCTTCGGGCTGGGCGGCGCGCGCGTGGATCGCATCGCCGCCGCTGCCGGCGCCAACAAGCGCATGCTGTACTACTACTTCGGCAACAAGGACGCCCTGTTCCTGGCCGTGCTCGAGGGCGCGTACGAGCACATTCGTGACGCCGAGAAGGCGCTGCACTTGACCGAGATCGACCCGCCCGAGGCGATCCGCCGCCTGATCGCCTTCACCTGGGAGTACTACCTGGAGCATCCGGAATTCATGACGCTCCTCAACAGCGCCAATCTGCACCGCGCGCGCCACCTGGAAAAGTCGACCAAGGTGCGCAGCATGCACTCGCCTTTCGTGGCGATGATCGAGGAGATCCTGGAGCGCGGGCGCCGTGCCGGCGTCTTTCGCGCCGGGGTCGATCCGGTGCAACTGTATGTATCGATCGCGGCGCTGACCTACTTCTATCTGGGCAACAAGTACACCCTGTCCGCCATCTTCGGGCGCGACCTGATGTCGCCGCGCGCCCGCGCCGAACGCCTGGGCCACATGACCGAACTGGTGCTGGGCTACCTGTTCAAGACCTGATTTCCCCGCAGGTCAAGGGATGCACACGATCATGCACGCCGGGGCAGTGAGGAGTCGCTGGTGAAACTGGCCTTGTGCAACGAGGTCCTGGCACCCCGTCCCTTCGCGGAGCAGTGCCGCATCGCCGCGGCGCTGGGCTACATGGGCCTGGAAGTGGCACCCTACACGGTGGCCGACGACCCTGCTCTCATGAGCGTGGACGAGGCACGCGCATTCGCGCGCGTGGCGGCCGACCACAACATCGCCATCACCGGGCTGCACTGGCTCCTGGTCAAACCATCGGGACTCTCGATCACCAGCCCCGACAAGCCGGTGTTCGCCCGCACGGTGGCGTTCATGTGCCACCTTGCCGAGCTTGCCGCCGCGATGGGAGCCAGCACGCTGGTGCACGGCTCGCCCGGGCAGCGCATGATCGCCGCAGGCCAGGGTCGCGACGATGCGCTGGCGCGCGCCACCGAGGCCTTCGCTGCCGCCGGCGAGGCTGCACGCGCGGCGGGTGTGGTCTATTGCATCGAACCGCTTTCGCCCGACCAGACCCCGCTCATCAACACGGTGGCCGAAGCGGCTGCAATCGTGCGCGCCATCGACAAGCCGCACCTGCGCACCATGATCGATGCCAGTTCCGCCGGGCTCGCCGAAGCCGAAAGTGTCGATGCGCTGATCCGCCGCTGGATGCCGACCGGGCTCATCGCCCATGTGCAGCTCAACGACCCGAACCGGCGCGGGCCGGGCCAGGGCGGGATGCGCTTCGCACCCATCCTGCAAGCGCTGCGCGATACCGGCTACGGCGGTGTCCTCGCCGTCGAGCCGTTCGACTACCTGCCCGACGGTCTCGGGTCGGCCGCGCATTCGATCGGCTATCTGCGCGGGCTTCTGGAGACCATGTCCGGCTAGTGGTGCTCCATCAGGTTGCCGTAACCGGTCACGCTGTCCTTGATGCCGGCCGCGCGCAGGGCGTGCCAGTAGGTCGCGGTGTTGATCGCGATGACCGGTTTGCCGAGGAACAGCTCGGCGGCGGCCGCCAGCCGGATCATCGACAGGTTGGTGCCGACCTGCACGATCGCCTCGACGTCGTCGCCATCAAGCTCGCGGATCGCCTGGCGACACTGGTCGTCGGTGGCATGGGCGATCAGCACCGGGCTGGGCCGGCGCAGGCAGACATCGCGCACCACGGTAAAGCCGCAATCCTCATAGAAGCGCCGCACCTGGTCATTGGCGACCGGGAAGTATGGCGACAGGAAGGCGATGCGCCTGGCCTTGTAGACATTGAGCGCGGCCTCGGTGGCGAACGAGCCGCAGGAGACGCCGACACCGACGCGCTCGGTCATCATCTTCAGGTACTTCTCGGCACCGGCGCGGCCGTCCCAGAAGGTCGCCGCCGACATGCCCATGACCAAGTAGTCCATCTCGCAGGACTTGAGCACATCGGCCGCCTCGAGGGTCGCGCCGTTGATGCTCGCGACCAGCTTCAGGAAGCCCTCGTTGTCGCTGACCGGATTGTTGGGAATGACGATGCGGCTGTAGTGATTGGTCACGCCACGCGGGCGCAGATCGTCGAAGTCCGGCTGCACGATGGTGTTGGTCGAGGGACCCAGGACGCCGAATTTCTTGCGATAACCCAAGTGGTCGGGCATGGATGATCTCCTTTTCGATTTCTTTATGGAAAGCGGCGCAATGCAGGGGCTCATGCATTGCGCAGCGCTCTGGCGATTATGCGCGCGACACGCACGCGGCGCTGATCTTGGACACCCTGCCGCCATTCGGCTACGATGGCTGGGTCACGGTGCAACCGGCACGGTCAATGTACCGCCCCGAATCTCAAACAGTTTTGCCAGAGGAGACCTGCATGACCGTCCTGCGCCTGATCCCGCTCTGCCTTGTCGCCGCCCTCACGCTGAGCGTACCGGCGCTTGCACAGCAGAAGTTTCCGGAGCGCCCGATCCGCCTCCTGATCCCGTTCGCGGCCGGCGGTGGCACCGACATCGTCGCGCGCATCGTCGGTGCGCGTCTGGGCGAGACCCTGGGCCAGGCGATCGTGGTCGACGCCAAGCCCGGCGCCGGTGGCGCCATCGCGGTGGCCGAACTGATGCGCGCCAACCCCGACGGCCACACCCTCATGATCGCCACCAGCACCCACGCGGTGCTGCCCATCATCTCCAACCAGCCCTGGCACCCGAGCAACGACTTCACGCCCATCGCCGTGGTGTACTCCTACCCCTTCGTGCTGGTGACCAACAGCGAGAACGCGGCGCGCTTCGGCAACCTCGCCCAGTACCTGACCAACGTGCGCGCCAATCCGGGGCGCGTGAACTGGGGCTCCTCGGGTGTCGGCGGCCCGCAGCACCTGGTGGGCGAGCAGTTCAACCGCCTGGCCAGGCTTTCGATGGTGCATGTTCCCTACAAGGGCAACGGCCCGATGATGCAGGCCCTGCGCGCCAACGAAGTGCAGGTGGCCTTCGACACCCAGACCCTGATGCTGCCGCACATCCAGGAGGGTCGACTCAGGGCGCTTGCGATCACGTCCGAAAAGCGCTCCTCCCGGCTGCCGGACACGCCCACCTTCCGCGAGGCCGGCATCGCCGACTTCGCCATCGAGATCACCAACTTCGTCCTCGCACCCAAGGGCACGCCGGGCAACATCCAGGCCGAGCTCACGCGCCATTTCGCCGCCGCACTGGAGCATAAGGATGTGCGCGACAAGCTGATGGGCTTCGGACACAGCGTGCCCACGGCGGCCGAGAACAGCAGCGCCGGGGTCAAGAAGCATATCGACGACTTCAACGCCACCTACGGGCGTCTGGTGCAGGAACTGGGGCTCAAGGACAGGTAGCGACCACTTTTTCGCACCTGCATCGCGCGACTTGAACGCAATGCAGGTGCGATGGATTGCACCGGTTTCAACCAGCCCCGCCGGCCGTCGGCCTGGACAGCGCATACCAGTTGACCCGGCGCGTGCCCAGCATCACCGCCGCGAGCAATCCGAACAGAAACAGTGCGCCGGCCAGAAGCGCATGGTCCTCGCTGCGCAACAGGCCGAACATCACCGCGTACAGACTTGCCAGCAATGCGCCCACGGCAGCGGCGATGCGCGGACTGGCGAGCGCTGCCCACAGGTAGGCAACGATGAGGCTCACGCAGGCGCCGGCCGCGACTACATAGGCCGGGACAAAACCGATGTGCTCCGCGGCCGCAACCAGGACCACGAAGAACAGCGCCAGCGCCATGCCGACCAGGCCGTACTGGATCGGATGCATCGCCAGCGAGCGCAGGGTTTCGATAAAAAAGAACGCCGCGAAGGTCAGCCCGACGAACAGGAAGCCATACTTGGTCGAGCGTTCGAGCTGGCGATACAGGTCCACCGGCTGCACGAACGAGACGCCGAACTCGTTGCCCAGGAAGGCCTCGCACTTGCCCTTCTCGCCGCAGTCCGCGTAGGCCTGCTCGACCCCTGTTGCAAACAGGTTCTGGCGCCAGCGGGCGCTGAAGCGGTCGGCATCGATGGTCGAGTCGGGCGAAAAGCGGCCAAAGAAACCCGGATGAGGCCAGGCGGCCGCGACCGTCACCGAGGAGTCGCGCGCAGTGGGCACAAACGAGAGGCTTTCCATTCCCGAGAGTTCGACACGCAGGCGAAATTCCATGCTGCCGCCCTCGTGCGGCAGGTCGGTCAGGGCTGCGGAAATGCCGCGCCCGACGCGGGACCAAGCATCGACGCTGCCCGGCACCATGGCCACATTGCGATCATTCCAGGTCAGCGTCGGCTGGCCGACGAGGCCGCGGGGATCCGAGAGCCCCAAGACGAAATGCGGTGTGCCCCAGCTCACCCGGCCCTTCGCATTCAAGCCGAACTGCGCCGGCAGGGTGAAGCGCCCGCTCATGGCCAGCGTGCTGTTCCACGTGAGCACGCGGTACAGACCCCGATGCTTTTCGGACAGCACCGGTGCGGTCGTGACCCCGGTCGAGTCCGGCAGCAGCCGTACTGCGCCTTCCGTGGTCTTTTCAGTCCTGACGACGCGGCGATTCCCGGCCTCGTCTAGCGTCTCCTTTTCTTCGGTCTGACTGAGCGTGTACGGCACCACCAGGAGCGGCAGCACGATGCGCTGCCGGTCGGCCGCCGTGCGGGCGATGTCACGCACCACGTCGGCCTTGAGCCCCGCACGCTCGGCCACCAGGCTTTGCACCATCATCAGCGGAACCAGGAACGCCATCGCCAGGGCCAGGACCAAGGCCAGCTTGCCGAGCAGGTTTTTTTGCGCCATCGCGATGTTCCATTCGTGATCACCAGTCCTGGCAGGTTCGGCGCTGCGCATGGCCGAAAGCGGGCGGACTGGCGGCATTTGGATGACCAATCCGGATGCGCATGAGCGACAATGCGGACCCTCGGCAGGTGCGATACCGAGAACGTGGTCACGTAAGCCGACAAAGATGACGATGCAAGCCTTCGAAGCCCTCGCCCCGAACAAACCGGCAACGCTCCGCGAAATCGCCGACCTGCCCGGCCCGTCGGGCATTCCGGTGCTCGGCGCACTGCACAAGGTGCGCCCGCCGATCCTGCACCAGCAGCTGGAAGGCTGGAGCCGTGAATTCGGGCCCTTCTTCCGGCTGAAACTCGCAAAGCGCAACCTCCTGGTGGTGAGCGACCACGAAGTCATCGCCGCCATGCTGCGCGACCGGCCGGATGGATTCCGGCGCTCTGACCGGCTGGAGCATATCGCCACCGAGATGGGCCTGGAGCCTGGCGTGTTCGGCAGCGAAGGCGAGGCCTGGCGGCGCCAGCGACGCATGGTGATGGCCGGCTTCGACCCGGCGCATGTGAAGGCCTATTTCCCTTCCATGGCGCGCGTGGCGCGGCGCCTGGAGGGGCGCTGGCGCAAGGC
>JBJXGS010000260.1:0-34440 GCA_046160545.1 Burkholderiales bacterium | reverse complement strand
GGTAGTCCTGGTGATCCAGGCCTACGCTCGTCAGCACCGCCGCGTCCGGCTCGAAGACATTGACCGCATCGAGGCGCCCGCCGAGCCCGACCTCGAGCACCAGCGCGTCGAGCCCGGCGCGCGCGAACGCGACCCAGGCGGCGAGCGTGCCGAACTCGAAATAGGTAAGCGCGGTCTCGCCCCGGACCGCCTCGACCCGCTCGAACGCGGCGACGAGCAGCGCCTCGTCCGCCTCGCGACCCGCGATGCGCACGCGCTCGCCGTACCGGAGGAGATGGGGCGAGGTATAGCAGCCGGTGCGGTAGCCCGCGGCCCCGAGCATCGCCTCGAGCATCGCGCAGGTCGAACCCTTGCCGTTGGTGCCGCCGACGGCGACGATCGGGCAGAACTTCGGGATCGCCAGCCGGTCGAGCACCGCGCGGACGCGGTCGAGGCCGAGCGCGATCGTCTGCGGGTGCAGCTGCTCGATGTGACGGAGCCAGCCCGCGAGATCCATCAGCCGACCCCGGAAATGCGAGCCACAGAGGGCACGGAGTTCACAGAGAACCGCCTGGTCGTGCTTTTCTCTGTGATCTCTGTGTACTCTGTGGCCAAGTCTTCGGGATCTAGGCGCCGGCCGGAGGCAGGCGCAGCAGGAGCGTGACGAGGGAGGCGATCTGGTCGCGGAGCTGGCGGCGGTCGACGATCATGTCGATCGCGCCTTTCTCGAGCAGGAACTCGGCGCGCTGAAAGCCCTCGGGCAGCTTTTCGCGCACGGTCTGCTCGATCACGCGCGGGCCGGCAAAGCCGATCAGGGCCCCCGGCTCGGCGATGACCACGTCACCCACGAACGCGAAGCTCGCCGATACGCCACCCATGGTCGGGTCGGTCAGGACCGAGATGAAAGGCAGGCGCTGGCGCGCCAGCCGCGCCAGCGCGGCATTGATCTTGGCCATCTGCATGAGCGAGAAAAGCCCTTCCTGCATGCGGGCGCCGCCGCTGGCGGCGAAGGAGATGAAAGGAATCTTCCCCTTTAGC
Source organism: Burkholderiales bacterium (assembly GCA_046160545.1). GTDB lineage: Bacteria > Pseudomonadota > Gammaproteobacteria > Burkholderiales > JAEUOS01 > JAEUOS01. The sequence continues at coordinate 33,423 of JBJXGS010000260.1, read as the reverse complement.
GCCACATCGACCCCGCGCACGAAGCGCTCGCCCACCACCGAGCCCATCGAGCCGCCCATGAAGTCGAACTCGAACGCGGCCGCCACTACCGGCAGGGTAAGGAGCGAGCCCTGCACCACGACCAGCGCATCGTTCTCGCCCGTGCCCTCCATGGCTTCCTTGAGGCGTTCGGGGTACTTGCGGCTGTCCTTGAATTTGAGGCTGTCGACCGGTCGCACCGACGCACCTATCTCGTGGCGCCCTTCGCCGTCGAGCAGGCTGTCGATGCGCTCGCGCGCACCGATGCGATTGTGATGACCGCACTTGGGGCAGACCTGCGCGTTCTTCTCGAGGTCGCTCGCGTACAGCGCCGCCTCGCACGACGGGCACTTGACCCACAGGCCCTCCGGAAAGGCCTTGCGCGGCGCACCGTCGGCGCGGTTTATCTTGGGCGGCAGCAGCTTCTCGATCCAGCTCATGTCAGGCGCGCTCCAACAGGTCGACGATCAAGTGGCGGATGTGTCAATGGCCTTGCGGATCCCGGCAATGAATTCTCCCACCTTCTCGATCTCCTTGCCCTTGGGCGCGGCTTCGAGTTCCTGGATGATGCGGCTGCCGATGACGACCGCATCCGCAATGCGCGCCACCGCCTGCGCGCTGGCCGCGTCACGGATGCCGAAGCCCACCCCCACGGGCAGGCCCGAACGTTGGCGGATCAGGGGGATGCGGGCGGCAACCTCACCGGTGTCGAGGGTGGCCGCGCCGGTCACGCCCTTGAGCGAGACGTAGTAGATGTAGCCTGACGCGGCGCGCGCCACAGCCTCGATGCGTGCCGCGGGCGAAGTCGGCGCCAGGAGGAAGATCGGGTCCAGCCCGGCACCCTTCATGCGCGCTGCAAAGTCCGCGCACTCCTCCGGCGGGTAGTCGACCACCAGGATGCCGTCCAGCCCCGCCTTGGCAGCGGAGGCTGCGAAGACATCCACCCCCATGCGCTCGAGCGGATTGGCGTAACCCATCAGGACCACCGGGGTCTTGTCGTCGGTACGGCGGAATTCGGCGACCATTTCGATCACCCTGACTAGGGAAACGCCATGCTTGAGGGCGCGCTCGGAGGCACGCTGGATCACCGGGCCGTCGGCCATGGGATCGGAAAACGGCACCCCAAGTTCGATGATGTCGCACCCGCGCAGGGCGAGTTCGTGCATCAGCGGCACGGTCAGGGATGGATCGGGGTCGCCGGCGCAGATGTAGGGAATCAGCGCCTTGCGTCCGGCCGCCCGGGCGGCGGCGAAGGTGGCAGCGATGCGTGACATGATCAGAACACGATGCCGGAGCGCTCGGCGACGGTGTGCATGTCCTTGTCGCCGCGACCAGAGAGGTTGACCAGCAGGATCTTGTCCTTGCCCATCGATGGGGCGATCTTGATGGCGTGCGCTACAGCGTGCGAGGATTCGAGTGCCGGGATGATGCCCTCGATGCGGCATAGGCGATGGAAGGCTGCGAGTGCCTCATCATCGTCGATGGCCACATACTCTGCGCGCCCGCTGTCCTTCAGCCATGCGTGCTCCGGACCGACCCCGGGGTAATCAAGTCCCGCCGAGATCGAGTGGGTCTCGATGATCTGGCCGTTGGCATCCTGCAAAAGGTAGGTGCGATTGCCGTGCAGGACACCCGGGCTGCCGGCCGACAAGGATGCGGCGTGCTTGCCGCTGGCGATGCCGGATCCACCCGCCTCGACGCCGATCAGGCGCACGGCGGCGTGCGGAATGTAGGGGTAGAAGATACCCATCGCATTCGAACCGCCGCCGACGCAGGCGAGTACGGCATCCGGTTGACGTCCGGCGATTTCGGGCATTTGCGTGAGGCATTCGCGCCCGACTACCGCGTTGAAGTCGCGCACCATCATCGGGTATGGATGCGGGCCGGCCACCGTACCGATGATGTAGAAGGTCGTCTCGACGTTGGTCACCCAGTCGCGCATGGCCTCGTTCAAGGCGTCCTTGAGGGTCTTCGAACCGCTCTCCACGGGCACTACGGTCGCGCCCAGGAGCTTCATCCGATACACATTGGCGGCCTGGCGCTTGATGTCCTCGGAGCCCATGTAGACCACGCATTCCAGGCCGAAGCGCGCGGCCATGGTCGCCGTGGCGACGCCATGCTGCCCGGCGCCGGTCTCGGCGATGACGCGCGGTTTACCCATGCGCCGCGCCAGGAGCGCTTGCCCCATGGTGTTGTTGACCTTGTGGGCACCGGTGTGATTCAGGTCTTCGCGCTTCAGGTAGATCTGCGCGCCGCCCAGTTCGCGCGAGAGTCGCACGCAGTGGTACACCGGGCTGGGTCGACCGACGTAATGCACCAGTTCGGACTCAAGCTCAGCCTGGAACGCAGGATCGGCACGGCAGGCGGCGTAGGCGTCCTTGAGCTCTTCGAGTGCTGCCATCAGGGTTTCGGAGACGAACACACCGCCATAGGGGCCGAAGTGTCCGCGTGCATCGGGCAGGTCGTAGGCCTGGCCCGGCTTGGCGCCGCCGGTAGGCGACGCGGGGAGGTCGTTCAGGTTCATGCTTCCTCGCTGGCGTCAGCCGCACGAACGGCGGCGACGAACTGGTGGATCAGGGCGGCATCCTTGATGCCTTTCGATACTTCGACGCCGGACGACACGTCGACCGCGGCCGGCTTAAGCGCGCGAATCCCTTCGCCCACGTTTGCAGGTCGTAACCCACCAGACAAAACGGCCCGAGGAGCGAGCCCGCGCGGAACCAGTGACCAATCGAACACCTCGCCACCCCCGCCGTAACCCTCGACATGCGCATCCAGGAGGATGCCGCGCGCGGCGGAGAATTGATTGGCAAATTCTAGCAAATCGAGCGTGCGGGTCACTCGCGCGGCGCGCAGCCACGGCAGGCTGAATTGCGCGCAGTAGTCCGGCGTCTCGTCGCCGTGGAATTGCAGCATGCCCAACCCCAGCGCGACGGCGATGCCTTGTACCCGGGCGGCATCCTCGTTGACGAAGAGGCCGACCGCGGTGACGAACGGCGGCAAGCGCTCGATCAGTCGCCGCGCCAGATCGACCTCGACCACGCGTGGACTCCTGGGATAGAACACTAGGCCTATCGCATCGGCCCCGGCGTCAACGGCTGCGTCGACGTCGGCCTCGCGCGTCAGGCCGCAGATCTTGATGCGTGTGCGTCTCATAAACTGCTGCTCACGGCGGTCCTGTCAAATTCGGGCAGACCAAAGCGCGCATCGTAGTCGATGCGCGCCAGATAGAGGCCCTGCGGGGCGAAAGTCGGCGCGGCGCGGGTCCGGTCGCGCGCTTCCAGCACCTCACCCATCCAAGAGACCGGGTGCCGTCCGGCCCCAACAGCGATCAAGCATCCGACGATGTTGCGCACCATGTGATGCAGGAAGGCATTGGCTTCAAAGCCCAATCGAATCACATCGCCGTCGCGCCCGACACTGGCGCGGGAGAGTGTCTTGACCGGGCTCTTGGCCTGGCACTCGGAGGAGCGAAACGAGGAAAAGTCGTGCTCGCCCACAATTAGCGCGGCCGCTGCACGCATGGCTGTAAGGTCGAGCGGCAACGGATGCCAGCCGGTGCGATTGACCTGCAAGGCCGGGCGGACCGGACGATTGATGAGTCGGTACTCGTAAGCGCGTGCGCGTGCACTAAAGCGGGCATGAAATTCTTCGCCGACAGGATGCGACCAGAGTACCGCGACCGCAGGCGGCAGGTGCGAGTTGACGCCACGTACCCAGGCATTCTGCGGGCGGGCGGCCGTCGTTTCGAAGTGAGCCACCTGCGCCAACGCGTGCACGCCTGTGTCGGTGCGACCGGCACACGCAAGGCGAACCGGGTGACCTGCTATGGCAGCGATGGCGCGCTCCAGCGCATCCTGCACGCCGGTCCCGGCCGGCTGAGTCTGCCAACCGGTAAAGCCGGTGCCGTCGTATTCGATGCCCAGTGCTATGCGCACGGCCTGACTCCAAGAGGACGCGCCCGGCGGGACGCACAAAAACAACGGGCGGCCCCTGGGGCCGCCCGCAATCGTTTACTACAACTGGCGATCAGCCCAGCGCGGACAGCAGCTTCTGCGCCTCGGCCTTTTGCGCGTCGCTGCCTTCCTTGGCGACCTCCTGCAACAACTCGCGCGCGCCTTCCTTGTCGCCCATGTCCTGATAGGCCCTGGCCAAGTCGAGCTTGGTTGCTGCGTCATCGCTGCCGCCCGCAGCGGCGTTGTCGCCACCGGGCAGATTGAGGTCAACGCCAGAGAGATCGAAGTCCATGCTGTTGCCAGCCGGCGCAGCAGTGGCGGCCGGAGCCGCTCCCGCCGGTGCATCGTCCGTGGATAGGTCGAAGTCGAAGTCGATGCTCGGCGTCGGTGCCTCCGGGGGGCGCACATCCGGCAGCGGCTGCGTCTCGTCCATGGTCATGTCGCCACCTGCCGGCTCCATGATCAGCGTCCCGCCGGGCGAAAAATCAGTCACCGGAACAGCGGGCGCTGCGGCCGGTCCTCCACCTAGGTCGAAGTCGATCACGTTGCCGGCATCGCCACCACCGACCGCCGCGCCATCGAGCACGAAATCCGGGCCGGAGATGCCTTCCAGGGGCTGAGTATCTGTCGCGTCGACGTTCCCGCCACCGATATCGAAGTCCAGGTCACTACCCGCCGCCGGAGCTGCTTCGATCGGCGAGAGAGACGCAGTCTTGGCTAGTGCTTCAGGGCTGGCGCCAGCGGCATCCATCTGCACCGGAGTGAGCTGCATGGTGGATTCCATGTTGAAAGCCGGGGCGGCTGCCGCGGCAATCGGCATGGTCGCAGCGGCAGTTGCAGCAGCCAGCGCGCCGCCGGGCAGCGTGACCGTCGAAGTCATTGAGCCTGCGCCGCCTTCAGCAAACAGCGGGTTGCCGGGCATAAGCGCACGACCCAGTTCCGCGGCCTTGTTCCAGTCGTCCCCGGTGCCCCCGGTTGCCGCGTGCAATTCCTTGGCCTGCGCCTCGAACGAAGCAGCGTCACCGCGCTGGTTGTAGATCTCCATGAGTTTGACGCGTACCTTGTGGCGGGTGGCGTCCTTGCCCAGAGCTTCCTTGAGGATTTCCTCGGCCTGAGCGTCACGGCCGTAGGCCATGTAGACGTCGGCTTCGGCGACCGGATCAACCTCGTCGGCGTCAATCGAACCCTTGCTGACTTCGCTGAAGTCGCTCTGGAACGAACTGTTGCCGGTATCGACGCTTTGACCGCCGGTATTGCCGAAGACGGAGTTCGCCTTCAGGTCACCGCCAGTGATGATGCTGTTCTCGAACTTCTCGACCTTGCGCTTGCGGCGCACGGCGTAGGCCGCATAGCCCCCCAGGAGCGCAAGTACACCACCACCCCCAACAAGATACGCTGGGTTGTCGATGAACTCGTCCATCAGGCTCGGCTCCGGCGGAGGCGGAGGCGCTGCAGGCTTCTTGGGCGGCGGTTTGGGCGCATCGGCGGCCTTGGGAGGCTCGCCCGCCTTGGCCGCCTCGGCGACCTTCGGCGCGTCGGCCGGCTTCGATGCGTCGGCCTTGGGCGCGTCGGCAGCCTTGGGCGCGTCTGAAGGCTTGGGGGCTTCCGCGGCCTTGGGAGGCTCCGGGGCCTTGGGCGGATCGGCGGGTTTGGGGGCTTCCGCAGCCTTGGGCGGCTCCGGGGCCTTGGGCGGATCAGCAGCCTTGGGCGCTTCAACCTTGACAGCTTCCTGTGCCTTCGGAGCGGCAGCCGGCTGCGCAGGTGCCGGCGCAGCGGCAGGCTTGGCCGGCTCTACCTTGGCCGGCTCTACCTTGGGTGCTTCGGCCTTGGCGGGTGCAGGCGTGGGCGCTGGCGCAGGGGCAGCCTTGGGCGGCTCGACCTTCGCGGGTTCGGCGGCCTTTTTCGCATCCGCCACGGGCGGAGCAGCCGGCGCGGCCGGCGGGGTGCCCTTGGCCTGCGCCTGCTTTTGTAGTTCAGCCAGTTGCTGGTTCTTGACCTCACCCAGCTTCTTCAAGTCCTTGACGTTCTTCTCAAGTTCGGCCGCACGTGCCTTGGCATCTCGCAGTTCGCGTTCCTTGGCGACGCGGTCCTCGATGCCTGCCTTCGGCTTGGCCGCGGACGGATCGGCCTTGGACAACTTGAGTTGATCCTTGGCGTCGCCCTTGCCGGCCTTGTCCTCAACACGAGCGGTGATGCGTCCCTGTGCCGCCTGGCGCGGCGCATCCGCCTTGGCGGCCGGCGCCGAGGGCACGGTACCAGCAAGCTTCTCGGTATAGGCGCGCCAATCCGCAGATTGCGCAGACACAACACGGCGCGCATCCGGGGCCGCGACACCGGCAATCGCGTCACGATCGGGCAGGTTGAGTATGACCCCGCTCTTCAAGCGGTTCATGTTGCCGCCGACAAAGGCGTCCGGATTGCTGCGCAGCAGCGCAACGAGCACCTGTTCCAGGCTGACGCCATCCGGCTTGGCCTGGCGCGCGATCTTGCCCAGCGTATCGCCGCGCTTGACTTCGTAGGAGCCGGTGGTTGCGGCGGGCTTGGCCGGCGCTGGCTTGGCTACCGGCTTGGCGGCCGGCGCCGGAGCAGCTGCGGCCGGAGCCGGGGCTGGGGGCGGCGCAGCGACCACCGGCGGTGCGGGAGGTGCGATCGGAGTAGCTACAGCAGCCGGCGCTGCGGGCGGCGGAGCGACCGCGGCTGCCGGAGGGGACACCCCGCGCAATTCGGCCGGGTCGAGCAGGAAGGTGTACTCACGCACCAGGCGACCGGTCGCCCAGTTCAACTCGACGAGCATGTCGACGAAGGGCTCGTTGATCGGGTTCGTCGAGGACAGATTGATGAAGTAGCGGCCGTCAGCACGGCGCTGCACCGCAAAACGCACACCGAGGAGCGCGGTGTTGTAATCGACCCCGGCCTGGCGGAAGGCCTCGGGGCTGGCCAAGCGTGCGCCCAGGGTCTGCGCTTCTTCGCGAGTCACCGAACTCAATTCGATTTCGGCCCGCAAGGGCTGCCCCAGCGAGGACAGCACATTCAGGCGCCCCAACCCGGCCGCATCCGCGGGCAGGCTGATCGCAAAGCCCGAAAGGGCAAAGGCCGTGGCGACGACCAGCTTTTTCAAGGAATTTTGTCTCACGGTCTGTAACCCCCAGCTACCCCAATGCGGCGAGCGGATCCTGGTTTTCGAGTTTGGTGGTCGCCGCAGTGGCCCGCACAGCGAGGTGCCAAAGCTGCCCTGCTGCCACGTCGCGACAATACCAAGACACCGCGCATAGCGGTTTCCCCCAGATTATGAAGGTAACATCAAAAGGTTAGCACTGCAAGCTAACCCTTGACTTGAAGTGTGACATGTTGCAAGTCCTATCGCCGGTTGTTGGCTCTTAGCAACGCCTACGATCGACCGTCAATCGACGAGCAGGCGCAACATGCGCCGCAATGGTTCAGCCGCGCCCCACAACAACTGATCGCCGACGGTGAACGCAGAAAGGTAGGTGGGGCCCATCGCCAGTTTGCGCAGGCGTCCGACCGGGGTCATCATGGTCCCGGTGACCACGGCCGGCGAAAGTTCACGGATCGACTCGTCACGTCTGTTCGGCACCACCTTGGCCCATGCATGCGCACGCGCGAGCCTGTCTTCGATCTCGTCCAGCGGCACATCGCGCTTGAGCTTGATTGTCAGCGCCTGCGAGTGGCAGCGCATGGCCCCGATGCGCACGCACAGGCCATCGATGGCGATCGGATCGGCTTCGCGTCCGAGGATCTTGTTGCCTTCGGCGCCTGCCTTCCATTCCTCGCGGCTCACCCCACCCCCGAGATCCTTGTCGATCCAGGCGATCAGGCTGCCGGCCAGGGGGACGCCGAACTGCCCGGTCGGCATGGCAGGTTCGCGCAGGGCATCGGCCACCTTGCGGTCGATGTCGAGAATCGCCGCCGCCGGATCGTCCAGCAGGGGGCGCACCACGCCGTGCGCATGGCCCATCTGCGCCAGCAGTTCGCGCATGTTCGCCGCGCCTGCGCCGGAGGCCGCCTGGTAGGTCATCGCGGTCATCCATTCGATGAGGTCGGCCTTGAAAAGTCCGTCGAGGCCCATCAGCATCAGGCTTACCGTGCAGTTTCCGCCGATGTAGTCACGCACACCGCGGCCCAAGGCGTCCTTGATCACGCCCAGATTGACCGGGTCGAGGATGATCACGGCATCACGGTTCATGCGCAGGGTCGAGGCCGCGTCGATCCAGTAGCCGTTCCAGCCGGCCTTGCGCAATTGCGGATGCATGGCCGTAGTCCAGTCGCCGCCCTGGCAGGTGACGATGACGTCCATGGCCGCGAGCGCTCGCGCATCGTTGGCGTCGCCAAGCTTGCCGGTCGACTTGCCGGCGACGATGGGGCCATCCTTGCCGGCAGCAGAGGTGGAAAAGAAGTGTGCGTCGACGTGAGAAAAATCACCCTCTTCGACCATACGCTGCACCAGGACGGAACCAACCATCCCGCGTGCGCCAACCACTCCAACTTTTTTCATGATTGCCTCGCAGGCGCCGGTTTCCAGTTTGCGGGGTTCAAGCCCCGGCGCGCTTCGAACCTGAATCCCGAATCGATTATGCGAGGGCCTTCAAGACCGCCTCGCCCATCTGGCGAGTGCCCACCTTGGTAGTACCGGGCTCGAAGATATCGGCGGTCCGATAGCCCTCTGCCAGCACCTTGCGTACCGCGGTCTCGATGCGCCGGGCAGATGCCTCGTCGTCGAAGGAATAGCGCAACATCATCGCCGCCGAGAGGATCGTGGCCAGCGGATTGGCGAGGTCCTTGCCCGCGATATCGGGTGCCGAGCCGTGGATCGGCTCATACAGGCCCTTCTTGGATGCATTGAGCGAGGCCGAAGGCTGCATGCCGATCGATCCGGTCAGCATCGACGCCTCGTCGGAGAGGATGTCGCCAAACATGTTGCCGGTCACGATCACATCGAACTGCTTGGGATTGCGTACCAACTGCATCGCGGCGTTGTCCACGTACATCGACGAATACTCGACGTCGGGGTACTCCAGCGCAACCGAGGCAGCAACGTCCTTCCATAGCTGCATGGTCTCCAGCACGTTGGCCTTGTCCACCGAACATAGGCGCTTGCCGCGCTTGCGCGCTGCCGTGAAGCCGACATGCATGATGCGGCTTATCTCGCCCTCGGCATAACGCATGGTATCGAAGCCTTCGCGCTGCCCGGCAAAGGGGCCGGATTCGACTGTGCGCACTCCGCGCGGCTGGCCGAAGTAGATGTCGCCGGTCAATTCGCGCAGTATCAGGAGGTCCAGGCCGGAGACGACCTCCGGCTTGAGTGTCGAGGCGTTTACCAGTTCCGGGTAGACGATCGAGGGCCGCAGGTTGGCGAACAGACCCAGTTCGCGACGCAGGCCTAGCACGGCCTGTTCGGGGCGCTTGGCACGCGGCAGCTTGTCGTATTGCCAGCCGCCGACGGCGCCGAACAGGATCGCATCCGCATCCTGGGCCAGCTTGAGGGTGGTCTGCGGCAACGGGTCGCCGGCACTGTCGTAGGCCGCTCCGCCGACCGGCGCCTCTTCGGTCTCGAGCGAAAGGCCGAGCGCTTTCAGGACCGCCACCGCCTGGGTGGTGATCTCCTTGCCAATGCCGTCTCCCGGCAATACCGCGACTTTCACTTCAGGCGACCCTCGTGTTGAAGTAGTAGGGATGGCGCGCGCGGCGTTGTGCCTCATAGGCGCGGATCTTCTCGGCGTGCAAAAGCGTCAGGCCGATTTCATCCAGACCGTTGATCAGGCAATGCTTGCGGTGACCGGTGATGTCGAAGCGCATGACCCGGCCGTCCGGGGTGGTCACAGTCTGTTGCGCCAAATCGACCACCAGTTCATAACCCGGGAAGCCGTTGATCGCGTCGATCAGGTGGCGCACCTCAGCCTCGCTGAGCGCAATCGGCAGGAAGCCGTTCTTGTAGCTGTTGTTGAAGAAGATGTCGGCGAACGACGGCGCGATGACCGCGCGAAATCCGTACTGCTGCAACGCCCAGGGCGCGTGCTCGCGCGAGGAGCCGCAGCCGAAGTTCTTGCCGGCCACCAGCACCGAAGCGCCCTTGTAGCGCGCCTGGTTGAGAATGAAATCCGGGTTGAGCGGGCGCCTGGAGTTGTCGATGCCCGGCTCGCCGGTGTCCTTGTAGCGCCACGCGTCGAACAGGTTTTCGCCGAAACCGGTGCGATGGATGGACTTGAGGAACTGCTTGGGGATGATCGCGTCGGTATCGACGTTGTCACGGTCCAGCGGCGCCGCCAGCCCCTTGTGCACGAGAAATTTTTCCATGATGTCTACTTGGCGGTGCGCTCGATCTTCTCGCCGGCCTTGCGAATGTCCTTGCCCACGCCTTCGATGGTGTTGCAGCCGGCCAGCCCGGGCACGGTGCAGGCAACTAACAGCAGGGTTACGATAGAGCGGATCATGGCGTTCCTTTCGGTTCGAATCACACCAGACGGCGCACGTCGGCGAAGCGGCCTTCGATTGCAGCTGCAGCCGCCATTGCCGGGCTGACCAGGTGGGTGCGCCCCCCGGCGCCCTGGCGCCCTTCGAAATTGCGGTTCGAGGTCGAAGCGCAGCGCTCGCCGGGTTCGAGCCGGTCGGCATTCATGCCCAGACACATCGAACAGCCCGGTTCGCGCCACTCGAAGCCGGCATCCTTGAAGGTACGATCCAGCCCTTCAGCCTCGGCTTGCGCCTTGACCAAGCCGGAGCCGGGAACGACCAGGGCGAGCTTGACGTTGGCAGCGACACGCCGCCCAAGGCGTTTGACTACCCAGGCAGCCTGGCGAATATCCTCGATGCGCGAATTGGTACACGAGCCGATGAATACCTTGTCAACACTGATGTCGGTGATCGGCGTATTGGGCTTGAGCCCCATGTAGGTGAGCGCACGTTCGATGCCGTCGCGCTTGCCGGGATCCTTCTCGCGGTCCGGGTCGGGGACCCGCCCGTCAACCGACGTGACCATCTCCGGGGAAGTACCCCAGGTGACCTGCGGCACGATCTCCGCGCCTTCAAGGCGCACCTCGACGTCGAACTTCGCGGTGTCGTCGGAACGCAGGGTCTTCCAGTACTCGACCGCGACTTTCCATTCGTCGCCCTTGGGCGCAAACGGCCGGCCCTCGAGGTAGGCGATGGTCTTGTCGTCGACGCCGACCAGCCCGGCGCGTGCGCCGGCTTCGATGGCCATGTTGCACAGGGTCATGCGCCCTTCCATCGACAGGTCGCGCACCACGCTGCCGGCGAATTCGATGGCGCAGCCGGTACCTCCGGCGGTACCGATGCGGCCGATGATGGCAAGCGCCACATCCTTGGCCGTGACACCGGCACCGACCGCACCTTCCACCGACACCCGCATGGAACGCATCTTCTTGGTCGTCAGGCACTGCGTGGCCATGACATGCTCGACCTCGGAGGTGCCGATGCCGTGCGCCAGAGCGCCGAACGCGCCGTGCGTGGAGGTGTGCGAGTCGCCGCACACCACGGTCATGCCAGGCAGGGTGGCGCCCTGCTCGGGCCCGATGACGTGAACGATGCCCTGACGCGGATCGAGGAACGGAAAATAGGCCAGCGCGCCAAATGCCTTGATGTTGCGGTCCAGGGTGACGATCTGTTCGCGCGCGATCGGGTCGGCGATCCCGGCGATGCCGTGCTCCCACCCGTGGGTCGGCGTATTGTGATCGGCGGTGCAGACGATCGAATCGGTGCGCCAGACACCACGCCCGGCGGTGCGCAGCCCGTCGAAGGCCTGCGGACTCGTGACCTCATGCACCAGGTGCCGGTCGATATAGAGCAGCGCCGTGCCGTCCTCGTCAATGTGCACCACATGCGAGTCGAAGAGCTTGTCGTAGAGGGTCTGCGGCATGGAATCGCGCCCGGCACACAACTTGCGCCAGCGATTGAAAAAAGAACCGAATTATGCCATAGCGGCCCCGGGTTCTCCTCTGTAACCGGGGGGCTGAGGCGTCATCGGCAGTGTGCTTTCGCTGCTGCGGTCGGCGGACTCGCCCCAGGCAAGGGCAGCCGCGCGATAGTGCGGCTGGGCGGCAGCGGTATCACCGCCGGCCTCCAGCGCGCGCGCCAATTCCAGGCTGGCAACAGGTCCTGGCGCGCGCCTGGCGCATTCCTCGAGCGACTCGCGCGCCTTGCCCCACAGGCCGAGCCGGGCGCACAAACGCCCCAGGGTCATCAGGGGCGCAGCGGCAGCGGGGTCGCGCTGGCACCATGCTTCAGCGCGCTCGAGCATGCGGCGCGTCACCTGCGGGTCTGCCGCACACCGCGCATACAGAATGCCGGCAGCGTCGTCCCAGCCACGCTCCAGAATGCCCTCGAGCAGCACGCGCGCTTCGTCGAGGAGGTCGCGCTTTAAGAGCGCTGCGGCAATGACGACGGCAGTACGCGCGTCGCTGCGGTCGCGTGCCGGCACGCGCCGCGCCCTGCCCGCCGGGTCATCGGCCGCGTCGAATACGCCGGCATAGGCGATCTCGCGAGTGCTCGCGGCGATTGCCGGATGTATCGCCTTGTGTTCCTCGAGCTGATGCGCGCTGCGTAGCGCTTCCTCCCAGAGCCCGGCGCGCGTCACCAGCTTGAGCGCCAGGCGCTGTGCTGCAACGTGGCGGGCGCCGCCCCGGTTGAGTTCAGCCAATGCGGCCAACGCGTCGCCGTCGCGGCCATCTTCGGCCAGGAACTCGGCATGTACCAGGAGAAACGCGTGCCGCAGCGCGGCGGAACCGGCCCTCTCGGCCGCATCGCGCGCTCGCTCGATCCACAGGTCGCGCTGCTCGCGATTGCCCATGCGCTGCGCCGCCTGCGCGCCGACGAGCGCGGCCAATCCTGGCTCCTCGCCGGTCGCGAACGCGATGCGCGCAGCCCTTTCGGCACGCGCGAAGCGCCCTTCGAACCATCCGATCAGTGCGTCGAAGAGCGCGCGGCGCGCGCGCTCCTTCTGCTGGCGGCGACGAAACTCGCGCACCATGTCCGGCAGGCGCAGGGTATAGGCGATGGTGCGAATCGCCAGATGCAAAACCAGGAAGGCCGTCGCCGCGAGCAGCACCGCCAGGGACAGCGACAGTTCGATGCGCTGCGGCGGAATGAATACCAGCACATAGCCGTCGTTGTAACGACCCACCAGCGCCAGCCCGAGAGCCAGGGCAAACAGGGCGACGACCCAGACCAGGCCGCGCATCGCTTTACCCCTGCCGTCCTGCCGGGCGCGCCGGCGCGCGGAAATTGCGCACCGCGTTGAGGCTTTCGGCCAACGTCGGCAACTCGATGCTGACCGCGCTGGAAGCCAGTGCAGTCAGCGCCGCCTGGGCACTTGCGCCGGGGCGAGAACGAACATCGAAGTAGCGGCCCAACCACTGGTTGGCACCGGCCACGTCCTGGCGAAACAAGGCCTCATTGCGTTGCAAAAGAGCGATGCGCGCGTTGAGCAGCTTCAACTTGAGGTTCTCGCGCATGAAATAGGCTTGCGCCGGTGGCAAGAGTGCCGGATCTGCATTGCCGATGTCGCGGATGCGCACCAGGTCGCGCAATTGTTCCCATGCATCGTCGCGCAGGCGCTTCCACGCCGGACGCTCGTCCGGCGACGGCGTCTTGGTCTCGGGCTGGCGCTGCCCACCTTTGAGACGTTCGTCGAACACCAGCGGCAATTGATCGACGGCAGCGATGACCGCGTCGAGGCGAATCGCTAGTCCCGAGGTATCGACATGCGGCAGCGCCTTCAGGCGCTCTATGTCTCGCTGCAGCACCCGGCGGATGGAAATGAATTGGGCTCGATCGGCGCGCCCGAGGCGCGCATCGGCGTTCTGCAACGCGATCAAGGCGCCACGCACGTTGCCGGCCAATTGCAGTTGTTGCGCAGCCAGGGTCAGGGTCTGCTCGATCTCGGCCAGGGCCCACTCGTCGCGGTTGCGCGACAGGTCCTGGTACAGGCTCTCCAGCGCAGCCTGCTGCGAGAGCGACTCGGTAAGGCGTGCCTCAAGGGCCGCCATGCGGCCGACAGCCTCGCGCAGGCGGTCCTGGGTCTCCTTCTGCGCGGTGCGCGCGGCCTGTTCGCGAGCGGTGTCTTCGCGCAGGCGCGCCGCGACTTCGGCGCGCAGCGCATCAATCTCGCGGTGCACTTGCCACCAGGCCGCAAGAACGACCACAAGCAAAATGACTAGCGCCAGCCGTGTTCCGCCAAACCAGGCACGCAGGCGCGTAAACAATCTTTGCGCAGGGAGCGCCGCCGGCGGGACGCCCGGCACGCCTTCGCTCATGGCACAGACCTCGACAGGTGCGCGGCAAGCGTCTGCACGATCGCATCTTCGCCCGCCGGGCAATCCAGCACAGGGGCGAATCCATGGCGGCGCGCCGCTGCGGCGACCCGTTCATGGGTCGCAAATACCGGCACACCGGCAAGCCAGGCCATGCCAGCCGCGCCCAGCATTGTGGGTAGATTGGCGACAGCCTGCGAACTCGATACCAGGAGAGCATGTGCCGGTCCGGCACGGACCAGACCGGCGATGCGTGCCGCATCATGAGATGGCGCAATGCGCCGATAGCAGGCCAGTGTTTGCACGTTTGCACCGCGTCGCGCAAGTTCGGTGCTCAGAAACTCTCGACCATTACCAGAGAGCTCGTGCAGCCCAGGCAGGCTTCCGCCGTTGACAGAAGCGAATTCGCCGCAGGCGTCACTGCCACGCAGGATAAGCACACGTTGCGGCGCGATTCCCGCAGCATCGATTGCAGCGAGCAAACCCTCGCTATCAAAGCGCGCATGCGGCGCCACGACGTAGATCGCGCCTGCGGCCTTCAGGGCAGCGGCCGTGCCCGGACCCGGTGCGGCAGCGCACCGGATGGCGCCAAGGCTGCCCGCACCCAGCGCCGCGCAGCGCGCCTGAGCGAAACGCACCGCGTTTGCGCTCACAAACATGACCAGATCGAAGGCTGCCAAGTCCAAGAGTGCGGCGTCCAGCGCAGCACTTGCCGGCACCGCCGCGATCTCGACACCCGGCAACGCGATCACGATAGCGCCGGCATCTTCGAGAATCGAAGTCAGTTCGCGCGCCTGCCCGGCCGGCCGCGTGAGGACGATGCGTTGCCCTTCGAGGGGACGCGAAGCGGGCGTTGGCCGGGCAGCGACCTGCACGGTGAACCTCAGGCCGCCGCGCGCGCTGCGTCGAGTACGGGCCCGGCGCCGCGCGCAAGCAGTTCGCGGGCAACTGCGCCACCCAATGCTTCCGGCTCTTCAACTCGACCCGAGACATCTGCGCCGATCAGCGTAGCCCCGTCGCGCGAGAACACCCGGGCGCGCAAGCGCAGTTCGCCTGCTTCGAGGTGAGCATAGGCTGCCAGAGGCACGGTGCAGCTGCCGCCGAGTGCGCGGCTGACGGCTCGTTCGGCGGCGACACAACAGGTCGATTCGGCGTCACCCAGCCGAGCCACCCAACCCTCCACTGCAGGGCGTCCGACTGCGACCTCGATGGCCAGGGCACCCTGCCCGGCGGCGGGTAGCGACTCCTCCGGCGCAAGCGGCGAACGGATGCGTTCGGCAAGCCCCAGGCGTTTGAGCCCGGCCGCCGCCAGGACGATGGCGTCGAAATCGCCATCGTCAAGTCGGCGCAGGCGCGTGTCCAGGTTGCCGCGCAAGGCCTCCACGACCAGGTCGGGTCGGGCGCGCCGCAACTGCGCCTCGCGGCGCAGGCTCGAGGTGCCGACCCGGGCTCCCTGGGGCAGGTCGTTCAAGTGCACCCATCGATTCGAGACGAATGCATCGCGCGGGTCGTCGCGTTTCATGGTGGCAGCGATGCAAAAACCGTCGACCGGTTCGACCGGTACGTCCTTCATCGAGTGAACAGCGAGGTCGGCGCGACCGTCCGCCAATGCGACCTGGAGCTCCTTGACGAATAGCCCCTTGCCGCCTACGCGAGAAAGGGCACGATCGAGGATTTCATCGCCACGCGTCGAAAGCCCGAGGATCTCGACGCTGCAGCGGGGATACAATTGCTGCAACGCGGCACGGACATGCTCAGCCTGCCACATCGCGAGCCGACTCTGGCGCGATGCGATGACCAGACGACTCGGTTCGGCATGCATGACTGCGATAGGAAAGAACCGACGACGTGCGACGGTTAATAGGCAAGTTCAGTCTAGCATGCGCCCTTCTGGCAACTTCGCTGGCCTGGGCGCAGAGCCCTCCGCACGCCAAGGATCTTGCACGCGAGGCAGCCGCGCTAGAGGCATACCAGTCACTCCTGATTTTCTTTACCTTGAAGGGCTGCCCATACTGCGAGAACGCCAGGAAGCAGTATCTGGGACCGATGTCGACCGAATCGCACTGGTCGGGCCGCACCCGCATCCGCGAAGTGGCCATCGAATCGAATCTGCGCGATTTCAGCGGCACGACCGTCTCCGGTCGGGATCTGGCCAGCCGTTACGGGATACGCATGTACCCGACCGTGATCGTGGTCGGGCGCGACGGGCGGCCGCTGGTGGACGCGCTGGTCGGATTCGGAGTACCGGATTTCTATGGTGCGAGTCTTGCTGATCGAATCGATATTGCCACCAACCGCCTGCGCGCGCCATGATTGCTGCTACCTCGCGTCACGCAATGCGACCGACGAACACATCACACTCGGCATCCTTTTTTCCATCAGCGGCGTCGCCGCAGGCTGCGCACTAGCGGCTGACCAACACAACCACGAAGGGAACCTCAAATGCTCAAGGGCAAAGTCGCCATCGTCACGGGATCCACCAGCGGCATCGGGCTTGGCATCGCCCGTGCGCTTGCTGACGACGGCGCGGACATCATGCTTAACGGTTTCGGCGACACCGCGCAGATCTCAGCAGCGCGCGAAGACATTGCGCGACGCGGAGTCAAGGTCGACTATCACGGCGCGGACATGACCAAGCCCGCCGAGATTGCCGACCTGATCCGCCAGACGGTGACGCGCCTCGGTACCCCGGCGATACTGGTCAACAACGCCGGCATACAGCACGTGGCGTTGATCGAGGACTTTCCCATCGAGCGTTGGGACGCGATCATCGCCATCAACCTGTCCTCGGCCTTCCACACCATGCACCACGCGTTGCCGCACATGAAAAAGGCCGGCTGGGGACGGGTCATCAACATCGCATCCGCGCACGGTCTGGTGGCCTCGGCGCAAAAGTCCGCTTACGTGGCCGCCAAACACGGCATTGTCGGACTTACCAAGGCTGCTGCGCTGGAAACCGCGCAGACCGGCATCACGGTCAACGCGATCTGCCCCGGCTGGGTTCTGACCCCGCTGGTGCAAAAGCAGATCGACGCGCGCGCGGCCGCAACCGGCATCCCCGAAGCCCAGGCCAAGCGCGAGCTGCTCGCAGAAAAACAACCCTCGTTCGAATTCGTCACGCCGGAACAGCTGGGTGCCTTGGCCGTGTTCCTTTGCAGTGACGCTGCGGCTCAGATTCGCGGGGCAGCCTATGCTGTGGACGGCGGCTGGACTGCGCAGTAGCGCCGGGCCGCTTCTTGCCCGACCGCTGTACGCCTAGTTGCCGGTGAGCGCGCGCACGTGCGCCACGGCGCTGCGCCCAAGCGCTGACAGGTTGTAGCCACCCTCGAGCATCGACACCACGCGCCCGCCGGCATGCCGGTCGGCTACCTGCATGAGTTCGCGCGTGATCCATGCGTAATCCGATTCGACCAGCGCCAAGCCACCCAGCAGGTCCTCGCGGTGAGCATCGAAGCCGGCCGAGATCAGGATCATCTGCGGCGCCCAGTCCTCCAGGGCAGGCAGCCAGCGCTCCTGCACCGCCTTGCGTGCCGCCTTGCCGTCGCTACCCTGCGCCAGCGGCACGTTGACCATGTTGGGCGCGCGCGTATCGCTGCCGCTGTAGGGATAGAAGGGGTGCTGGAAGAAGCTGGCCATCATCACCCGTTCGCTCCACTCGTCTGTATCGAACATGTCCTCGGTACCGTTGCCGTGATGCACATCGAAGTCGATCACGGCAACCCGTTCGAGGCCGTGCGCGATGAGCGCATGCGCAGCGGCGACGCCGATGTTGTTGAAGATGCAGAATCCCATCGACCGCGCGCGCGTCGCATGGTGCCCGCAGGGCCGTACCGCGCAAAAGGCGTTCTGCACTTCGCCGGACATGACGCGATCTACCGCCGACACCCCTGCCCCGGCCGCGCGCAGTGCCGCATTCATGCTGAACGGGTTCATCGCCGTGTCGGGATCGAGCTGCAGGTATCCCTCGCTGGGCGCATTGGCGAAGATCAGGTCGACATACTCGGGTCGGTGCACGCGCTTCAACTCGGCGGCGCTGGCCACCGGGGCTTCGAAGCAGTGCACCAGGTCGAGCATGCCCGAGGCGCGCATGCTGTCGTTGACGGCGTGCAGCCGATCCGGGCATTCAGGGTGGCCTTCGCCCATGTCATGGCGCAGGCAATCGGGATGGGTGATGTAGGCGGTGCCCATGGGGAAGGTTGAATTCGCGGGGTTGTGGGTTGCTATCATCGCGGTTTCGCGCGCCAAATACTACCTGCGCCGAGCCAGACAGTCGCACACCTGATGCCAGCCCCCGATCCCCGCTTCACGCCCCTGTTCGAACAACTCAACGGCATCATTCTCGGCAAGGACCGGCAACTGCGACTGGCAGTAGCCTGCATGCTCGCTCGCGGTCACCTGCTGATCGAGGACGTGCCCGGGGTCGGCAAGACCACGCTCGCGCACGCTCTGGCGCGCTCGCTGGGCCTCGGATTCCAGCGCATCCAGTTCACCAGCGACCTCCTGCCGGCCGACGTGCTGGGCGTGTCGATCTACGACCGCGAGACCAGCGCCTTCAAATTCCACCCCGGCCCCATCTTTGCCCAGTTCATCCTGGCCGACGAGGTCAATCGCGCCACGCCCAAGACGCAGAGCGCGCTGCTCGAAGCCATGGAGGAAGAGCAGGTCACGCTGGACGGCCGCTCTCACCCGCTGCCGCAGCCTTTTTTCGTCATCGCAACCCAGAATCCTTCGACCCAGATCGGCACGTTTGCCCTGCCGGAATCGCAACTGGATCGCTTTCTCATGAAGATCGCGATCGGTTTCCCGGACCACGACGCCGAGCGCGCGCTCCTCACCGGGCGCGACCGGCGCGAAATCGCCGCCCGCGCTAAACCGGTCATGCAACCTGGCCAATTCAACGAGTTGCAGGGCAAGGTCGCGGCGGTCCACGCTGCGCCCGCACTGATCAACTATCTGCAAGCCCTGATCGAGGACTCGCGGCGTTCACCCCGCTTTGCCGCGGGCTTGAGTCCGCGCGCCGGATTGGGCCTGCTGGCGGCCGCGCGCGCCTGGGCCTTCCTGAGCGGCGCCGATGCAGTCCTGCCCGAAGACGTGCAGGCGGTTCTGCCCGCAGTCGCCGGCCACCGTCTGAAGGCTGCCGCAGGCGGTCGCTCCGCGCAGCCCGAGCTCGTGGCCGAATGGATGGCCAGCGTGCCGGTGCCGTGACCACGTCTGCCGCACCGGCTCTGCGTGCGCGCCTGCGCAACTGGATCTTCCAGCCGCGCGGTTCGGAGGCCGGGGAAGTCTTTCTCAACCAGCGGCGGGTGTTCATCTTTCCGACCCGTTACGGCTTCCTGTTCGCATTCTCGCTGGTGGCTTTCCTGGCCGCGTCGATCAACTATGACCTGGCACTGGGCTTTGTGCTGACCTTCTTTTTGGCCTCGGCAGGCCTGGTTGCGATGCTGCACACCTTTCGCAACCAGGTCCACCTTACCCTGGCCCCGGGGCGCGTGGCTTCGGTGCATGCCGGCCAGACCGCCCACTTCGAGTTGCGCCTGACCAACGGCAAGCCGCACGAGCGTGCCTCGATCTGGCTTATCGCCCGACCTGAACAAGTGGTTGTCGATGTTCCCGGGGGACGCAGCGTCACGGTGACGCTGCCGGTGGCAGCGCGGCGTCGCGGTTGGCTGGAAGCGCCGCGCATCACCGTCGAGACCCGTTACCCCTTGGGCCTGTTTCGCGCCTGGAGTTACTGGCAACCCGATGTGCGCTGCCTGGTCTGGCCCGTTCCCGCAGCGGATGCGCTGGTGCTGCCAGACGCGCCTGAGGGCAACGGCGAAGGCGCGCCACGCGGCGCCGGAACCGATGACTTCGGCGGACTGCGCGAGTATCAGGTCACCGACAGCCCGCGCCACATCGCCTGGAAAAACGCGGCGACCGCACTGACCACCGGGGCGCCGCTGCTCTCCAAGCTCTTCACCGGAGCGGCCTCATCCGAGCTGGTCTTTGACCTCAATACGCTGCCGCGGCATCTGGGCCTTGAAGAAAGGCTCTCGCTCCTCGCACGCTGGGTCGACGAAGCAAGTACGGCGCGTGCGATCTTCACCCTGCACGTTCCAGGCGCGAGCATCGGGCCGGCCGCCGGCGAGTCGCATCGACTGGCCTGCCTCAAGCTTCTGGCGCTGGTCGAGCCACTGCCAAGGCACAACTGATGGCGCTTTTTTCGATGACGCGCGCCTCGCTTGCCGCCGACCGTGCTGCCGCGGATCTGCCGGCCAGTCGAGGCGCGATGTTCGCCCTCTTCGCCGCACTGGTGCCGGTACTGGGCCCACATGTCTCGCACCTGCCGGGCTGGTGTGTCGCTTTCGCGGGGCTCATGTTCGCCTGGCGCCTCTGGTTGTCCTGGCGCGAGGGTCGCGTGCCGGCACAACTGCCGTCGCGCTGGCTGCTCTTCACCCTGATGCTGCTGGCGCTGGTAGCGACCATTTACACGCATCGAACCCTCTTTGGCCGCGATGCCGGGGTGACGTTCGTCACCGTCATGCTTTCGCTCAAACTCCTGGAAACACGCACCCGACGCGACATGGTCATCGCGATCTTTCTATCCTATTTCCTGATCCTCACCAACTTCTTCTATTCGCAGTCGATTGCCACCGCGGGACTGATGCTGGTCGCGCTGGTTCTCATCACCTCCGCCCTGATTGCCGCGCACCGCGACGCGGTGAGCCTGGACTATCTGCGCCAGACGCGCCTGGCCGCGACCATCATCGCGCAGGCGTTTCCGATGATGCTGCTCCTGTTCCTGTTGTTCCCGCGCGTCCAGGGTCCGCTCTGGGGTCTGCCTGCCGACGCGCGTGCCGGCGTTTCCGGTCTCTCCGACAGCATGTCTCCGGGCCTCATCACACAACTGTCCTTGTCCGACGGCATTGCCTTTCGCGTGGCGTTTCGCGGTCCCGCGCCGCGCCCCGCAGACCTCTATTGGCGCGGCCCGGTCCTGTCCGGGTTCGACGGCCGCAACTGGCGCGTCGTGCCGGCCGACCCCGAACGGCCGGCACGCTTCGATGCCGCCGGGCCGCCGGTCGACTACGAGGTCACTCTCGAGCCATCGGAAAAACCCTGGATCTTCGCGCTCGAAATGCCGACCCGCCTGCCTGAGTACGCGCGCCTCACCGCTGATTTGCAGCCGGTGACACAGCGTGCTGTGACCAGCCGCACCCGCTACGAGGCGCGCTCGCATCCCGGCTACCGATCCGTGCCGATCGAGACTGCCGCGGATTTGGCACCGTATCTGGCGTTGCCGCCGCGCAGCAATCTGCGCACCCGCGAGCTGGTCCTGGGGTGGCTCCTGTCTGGCGCCAATCCGGCCCAGGTGGTCGAGCGTGCCATGCGCTATTTTCGCGAAGAGGAGTTTTTCTACACACTGGAGCCGCCGCTCCTGGACAACAATGCGGTCGATGAATTCCTCTTTGTCGCCCGGCGCGGCTTTTGCGAGCACTACGCCTCGGCCTTCGTGGTGATGATGCGCTCGGCGCGCATTCCGGCGCGCGTGGTCACCGGCTACCAGGGAGGCGAGATCAACCCGGTCGACGGCGTCTTCACGGTGCGCCAGTCCGACGCGCATGCCTGGGCCGAGGTCTGGCTGCCCAATCGCGGTTGGACGCGTGTCGATCCGACTGCGGCGGTTTCACCGGCGCGCGTCGAGCGCGGCATCGCGGGCGCATTGCCACAGCGCTTCGCGCCGCCCCTGCTTTCGCGCTTCGTTGGCGGCTGGAGCGCACAGTGGTTATCGAGCGCGCGATTCCAGTGGGAAGCGTTGGCCAACAAGTGGAACCAGCTCGTACTCAACTACACACCGGACCGGCAGCGCGAAACCCTGGAACGCCTGGGCATGAAGACGCCGACCTGGGTGGAAATGGCCGCCGCCATGGCCTTGAGCGTCGGCGGCGTCGGGCTGGCGGTGGCCCTGTGGCTACTCAAGGCAGCGCGCGAGCGCGACCCCGTCGAACGCGCCTGGCGCGCGGTCGTCAAGCGCCTGGCGCGACGCGGCATCACGCGCGCGCCTGCCGAGGGCCCCCTGGACTACGGTGCGCGCGCTGCAGCCCTGCTTTCCCCACGCGCAGCAGCGACAATGCGCGCACTCGCCAGGCGCTATGCAGACCTGCGCTACGGCCGCGAACGCGGCGCCAAGGCAATTGCCGATTTCACGCGCGAAGCGCGATTGTTCCAACCATGATCCCCCGCACCGCCGCCGCCCTTTGCCTGGCTTTTGCCGCAATCACCCAAGGCGCGCCTGCCGACGCCACATCGACACGCTCGGGGCAGCGCCAGAAAAACGACTCGCCTGCGCGTGCGGACTTCAACACCCGCCCCGAAGTGCGCGACTTCATCGAACAAATGGTCGGCAAGCACGGATTCGTCGAACGCGAACTCGCCACCGTGTTCGCCCGCGCCCGACGCTATCCGGCGATCATCGAACTCATCACTCCTCCCGCCGACCCGAAGGTGCGCTCCTGGCAGGCGTATCGGGCGCGCTTTGTCGAACCGATACGCATCGACGGTGGTGTCGCGCTATGGCAAAAGCACGCCGGGGTGCTGGCACGTGCCGAAGCCCAGTATGGTGTTCCGGCGGAAATCATCGTCGCGATCATGGGCGTGGAGACGGTCTACGGCCGCAATGCCGGCAACTGGCGTGTGATCGATGCCCTGGCGACACTTGCATTCGGCTATCCACGGCGCGCGCCGTTTTTCCGCAGCGAGTTGGAGAACTATTTGCTGTTCGTGCGTGAGCAGGACATCGACGTCTTCTCGGTGCAAGGCTCCTACGCAGGGGCAATCGGCATCCCGCAGTTCATGCCTTCCTCGTGGCGCAATTTCGCGGTCGACTTCAATGGCGACGGACGCATCGATTTGCGCACCAGTTTCGAGGATTCGATCGGCAGCATCGCCAGCTTCCTGAAAGGCCATGGCTGGGTCGCCGGTGCGCCAATTGCGCTGCGCGCCGAAGTCAGCGGCTCGGCGCATCGCGATTTTCTGGCCAAGGACATCCTGCCCTCGGTGCCGGCCAGCGAGGTCGGCCGCTACGGTGTCGTCGCCGTCGATCTCGAGCGTCACGTTCCGTCGCGCGACACACCGCTGGCGCTGATCGACCTGACGACGCCGGATCGCCCGACCGAGTATCGCCTGGGGTTGACCAATTTCTATGTGATCACGCGTTACAACCGCTCCAGCTTCTACGCGGCCAGCGTACAGGACCTGGCGCTGGCGATTCGCGCCGCGCGCGCTCTTCAGGCGGGGAAAACCCCGGTCGAGAGGTAGCGGTCGCCGCGGTCACAGACGATGAAGACGATGGTCGCGCCCTCGACTTCGGCTGCAATGCGCAAGGCGACCACGCAGGCGCCGGCAGCGGAGATGCCGCAGCAGATGCCCTCTTCAGCTGCAAGGCGGCGGCACATGTCCTCGGCGTCGGACTGGCTGACCGACTCGACCCTGTCCACGCGAGCCTTGTCGTAGATGCGCGGCAGGTAGGCCTCCGGCCACTTGCGGATGCCGGGAATCTGTGACCCTTCGGAAGGCTGGCATCCGACAATGCTGATCTCGCGCTTGACCTCCTTCAAGTAGCGCGACACCCCCATGATGGTGCCGGTGGTGCCCATCGCCGAGACGAAGTGCGTGATGCGTCCGCCGGTATCGCGCCAGATCTCGGGACCGGTGGTCTCGTAGTGCGCGCGCGGATTGTCGGGGTTGGCGAATTGGTCGAGCAAACGTCCGCGCCCCTCACGCTGCATCTTTTCGGCCAGATCGCGTGCGTACTCCATGCCGCCCTGTGCAGCCGGCGTCAGGATCAGTTGCGCGCCGTAGGCGGTCATGCTCTGACGCCGTTCCAGCGAGAGGTTGTCGGGCATGATGAGGATCATGCGATAGCCGCGCATCGCCGCCACCATGGCGAGCGCGATCCCGGTATTGCCGGAGGTCGCCTCGATCAGGGTGTCGCCGGGCTTGATCTCGCCCCGCTCCTCGGCGCGCGCGATCATCGACAGGGCTGGCCGATCCTTGACCGACCCGGCGGGATTGTTCCCCTCGAGCTTGCCCAGAACAACGTTGCCGCGCTGAGCCCCCGCGCTTCCGGGCACGCGCGCGAGGCGCACCAGGGGTGTGTTGCCGACAGTGGATTCGAGGCCTTGGTACATGGATGCGAGAAAGTGGGACACCAGCAATCATCATAGCCCACGCGCGCAAACAAAAAGCCCCGCCAGAAGCGGGGCTTTTGCAATTCAGCTGCGACCGATTACTTCTTTTCGTCCTTCTTGGCGTCGGACTTCGGCGCGTCCTTGGACTTCTTGTCGTCCTTGCTCTCGCTCTTCTTGTCGGACTTGGGCGCGTCTTTCTTGGCTTCCGCCTTCGCGTCGGTCTTGGGAGCATCCTTCTTCATGTCGGCCTTGGCATCAGACTTCGGCGCATCCTTCTTGGCCTCGCTCACCGGAGCAGCCTTGGCCGCAGGTGCGGGAGCAGGTGCCGCTGCCGGTGCCGGGGCAGGCGCGGAAGCAGCCTTGGCGGCGGGTGCCGGGGCAGCCGCAGGAGCTGGCGCAGCAGCAGGCTTGGCAGCCGGTGCCGGCGCTGCCGCGGATGCCGCAGATGCCGCCGGCGCTGCCTTGGGTGCGTCCTTCTTCGCATCGGCCTTTGCCGGAGCGATGCCGCCGCTGACAGTGACCGACCCGTCTTTTTTCCATTGGGCCACGGTCTTCTCGCCTATGCCCTTGACCCGGGCAGCCACATCATCCAGGCTCTTGAAGGGGCCGTTTTTCTTGCGTTCCTCGACAATCGCCTTGGCTTTGACATCGCCTACGCCCTTGATGGCATCGAGTGCCTTCTCGTCGGCCGAATTGATGTCCACGGCAGCAAACGCCATGCCGATACTCATCAGGAATGCAACCAGCGCCAGCAGCAGCTTTTTCATGTCCCCTCCCCGCAATCAGAAAGTGTGCGCAAACCCCGTGTCTGCGCTCCGAGTCCTCTAACGCCGCCGACGTCGCGGCGGTTGACCGGGATTCACCTGGAGGTGGACCAGGCGCTGAAGTAGCGACCGACGCCAGCCTCGACGCTCAGGAAATCAGGCTCGTAACCTGCTGCGCGCAGCGCGCCGATGTCCGCCTGGGTAAAGCTCTGGTACTTGCCCTTGAGAGCTTCCGGGAATTCGATGTACTCGATCAGGCCGGCTGCCACCGCGCCGGCCAGATCCAGACGCGGCTTGCGCGCCGCATCAAGGTTGGCGTTGATCACCGCCAGGGCCACGTCGTTGAACGGCTGGGCGCGTCCCGTGCCCAGGTTATAGATCCCCGACAGGCCCGGATTCTCGAGAAAAAAGAGGTTCACGGCGACCACATCCTCGACCGAGACGAAATCCCGCCGCTGTTCGCCAGCCGCATATCCGTCGTTTGCGCCGAACAGACGCACACGCCCGTGTTCCCTGTATTCGTTGAAATTGTGCAGCGCCACGGAAGCCATGCGCCCCTTGTGCGCCTCGCGCGGGCCGTACACGTTGAAATAGCGAAAGCCCGCAATCTGGGCAGAGGCCTCGTCCAGGCGCCTCCTCACGATCTGGTCGAACAGGAACTTCGAGTAGCCGTAGACATTGAGCGGCTTTTCGAAGCGGCGATCCTCGCGGAACTCCGGTCCGGCGCCGTACACGGCCGCCGACGAGGCATACAGAAAGGGGACGCCTTCCTCGCTGCACCAGTCGAGCAATTCGAGCGAATAGCGGAAGTTGTTCTCCATCATGTAACGGCCGTCGGACTCCATGGTGTCCGAACAGGCACCCTGGTGCAGTAACGCATCGACCGCGCCGTCAAACGCACCCTCCGCCAGGCGCTCAAGGAAGGATCGCTTGTCGAAGTAGTCAGCCAGTTCGCAGTCGACCAGGTTGGGGAACTTGTCGGCACGCTCGAGATTGTCGACCGCGATCACGTCGTTGACACCGCGCTCATTGAGCGCGCGCACCAGGTTGGAGCCGATGAAGCCGGCCGCGCCGGTCACGATGGTATAGGCCATGTTCAGAACAATTCGTCGGGAGTGACGACCGCAGTGCCGAGCTTGCCGACGACGATGCCGCCGGCGCGGTTGGCATAGGTGACCGCATCGGTCAGTGGCATGCCGGCGCCGATCAGCACGCCCAGTGTCGCGATCACAGTGTCGCCAGCACCCGACACGTCGAAGACCTCGCGTGCCAGTGCAGGCTGGTGCAGGGCACCTTCTTCGCGAAACAGGGTCATGCCCTCCTCGCTGCGAGTGACCAGGAGCGCACTGCAGTCAAGCCGCGCGCGAAGTTCGCTGGCGCGCCGCGCCAGATCGGACTCCGAGGTCCAGGCGCCGACGACCTGGGCAAGTTCAGCGCGATTGGGGGTGATCAGTGTCGCGCCCGCATAGCGGTCGTAGTCGGCGCCCTTGGGGTCAACCAGCACCGGCTTGCCCGCTGCGCGCGCGGCGCTGATCATGTCGCCGATGTGGGTCAGCCCACCCTTGCCGTAGTCCGAAAGAATCACCGAGTCGACACCGTCAAGCAGGGCGCGGAACTCGGAGAGCTTGCCTTCGAGGATCTCGTGGCGCGGCATTTCCTCGAAGTCAATGCGCAGCAATTGCTGCTGCCGGCCGATCACACGCAGCTTGATGGTGGTGCTCAGGTGCGCGTCGATATGCAGTGAGGCGCGTATGCCCGCTGCCTGCGCCAGGCGCGCGATGGCGCGCCCGGGATCGTCATCACCGACCACCGACAACAAAGTGGCCGCCGCGCCCAGTGCTGCGGCATTGCGCGCGACATTGGCGGCTCCGCCCAAGCGCTCCTCGGTGCGTTCGACCTTGACCACCGGCACCGGCGCTTCCGGAGATATGCGGTGCACGTCGCCGAACCAGTAACGGTCCAGCATGACGTCACCGACGATCAGCACCCGCGCGCTGCGCGCGGCTTCGCGCGGAGTCACGCCACGACTCCAGCGCGCAGGTCCGGCCGGCCGACCGGGAAATACTCAAATCCGCGCGCGCGCACTGTGGCGGGGTCATATAGATTGCGGCCATCGAAGATCACCGGCGCCTTGAGGAGCGCGGCGAGCTTGCCGAAATCCGGGCTGCGAAATTCCTTCCATTCCGTGACGATCGCCAGGGCATCGGCACCGGTGACAGCCTCCAGTGGCCCGGTGGCGAACGAAAGGGATTTTCCGGCGCTCGACTGGTCCGCGAAGGCGCGACGTGCCTCTTCGATCGCGATCGGGTCATAGGCCACGACCTCTGCTCCGCGCCGCAGCAAATCACCGATCAGAATGCGTGACGGCGCCTCGCGCATGTCGTCGGTGTTGGGCTTGAAGGCCAGCCCCCAGACTGCGATGCGTCGCCCGCTGAGGTCGACACCGAAGCGGTCGACGATCTTGCGAGTCAGCATGCCCTTTTGCGCCTGGTTGGCGGACTCGACCGCATCGAGGATGCCTGAGGCGACGCCAGCGTCGCGCGCCGTACGCTGCAAGGCCTGCACGTCCTTGGGAAAGCAAGACCCACCGTAGCCGCAGCCGGCGTAGAGGAAGTGATAGCCGATGCGCGGGTCGGAGCCGATGCCCTGGCGCACCAGTTCAATGTCGCACCCGAGCCGCTCGGCCAGGTTCGCCATCTCGTTCATGAAAGAGATGCGTGTAGCCAGCATGGCATTGGCGGCGTACTTGGTAAGTTCGGCCGAGCGCACATCCATGAAGATGATGCGTTCGTGATTGCGTTGAAACGGCGCATACAGTGCACGCAGCGTGGCGCGCGCGCCTTCGTCGGCGGCCCCGATCACGATGCGGTCCGGCTTCATGAAGTCGTCGATCGCCGCCCCTTCCTTGAGGAACTCCGGATTCGAGGCCACCGAAAACCCGATCGACACTCCGCGCGCCGCGAGCTCCGCGCTGATCGCCGCGCGCACCCGGTCGGCCGTGCCAACCGGCACAGTCGACTTGTCGACCACGAGCTTGGGCTCGCTCATGTGCCGGCCAATCCCGGCGGCGGCGGCCACGACGTGGCGCAAATCAGCCGACCCGTCTTCGTCCGGGGGCGTGCCGACAGCGATGAAGAGGACCTCGCCGTGCGCCACCGCGCCGGCCGTGTCGGTCGAGAAGCGCAGGCGCCCGGCATCGCGGTTGCGCCGCACCATCTCCTGCAAGCCCGGCTCGAAAATCGGCATGCCGCCGCCTTCGAGCACCGCGATCTTGGCACTATCCACGTCCAGGCAGACAACATCGTTGCCGACCTCGGCAAAACACGCTCCGGTCACCAGGCCTACATAGCCGGTGCCGATCATGGTCACTCTCAATGGGACTCTCCGTGCAGCAATCGCGATCCCCGGACTCTAAAACCGGGCGTCGCCTTCCTCGATGCGGCGCGGCGAATAGGATTCCCAATTGCCGCAGCCCGGGCAACGCCAAAAGAACTGGCGCGCCTTGAAATCGCAATTTTCGCACGCATAGCGGGCCATTCTCTGTGCCTGCGTATGCACCAGATTGCGCACCTGGTTCAGGTCAGAGACGCGCTCGCCGGGAGCATCGACTGCTTGCGCTTCGAGCATCCATTCGGCGCCGGCCAGTGAGGGCGACTTGCGCATCTCCTCGCGCACCACACGCAGTGCCGCCTGCACGCCTTGCAACTCCATGGTCAGACGAAATACCAGTTCCAGGAGGTCCAGGGAGGGGTAGCGTTCGAGATAGCCGGCCAGGAGCGCCAGCCCTTCTTCAACCCGCCCCTGCGCGCGATGGCTTTCAATGAGCCGCGCGCCGGCCAAGGCCAGGTAGGCGGGGTCCTGGCTTTCGATGCCGCGCCACAGAGCGATGGCTTCAGCATGCCGGCCTGCACGCGCCTCGATGTCCCCCAGGATCAGGTTGGCGCGCACGGCCATGCGGTTGACCGCCAGTGCGGCCACGGCATCACTCCTGGCTTCGTCGAGCAGCGACTGCGCGAGCTTGGCGGCTGCCGACTCGCAGTGAAACTGGGCGATGTCGCGCTGCCGCGAATGCCCCGAATCGGACTCGACCTGGCGCGCCAGATCGATGGCGCGCGACCAGTCCCTTTCCATTTGCGCGATCTCCAGCAGGAATACTCGCGAGCGCGCTGCGAACGGCGTCGTTCCGAGCTTGGTGAGCGCCTCCTCGGCGCGATCGAGCAATCCGGCACGCAGGTAGTCCTGGCCCAGTTCAAACAGGGCGCGCAGACGCTCGCCTTCATCCAGGTCGGCTCGGTTGGCGAGACTTGAGTGCATGCGGATTGCACGCTCGACCTCACCGCGGCGGCGAAACAAGTTGCCGAGTGCGAAGTGCAATTCGATGGTTTCCGGATCGACCTTGACAACCTCGATGAAGGCATCGATCGCGCGGTCCGGTTCCTCGTTCAGGAGATGGTTGAGACCGCGGAAATACGAGCCAGGCAAGGCGCGGGACTGCGACAGGACATGGCGTATGTCGACCCGTGCAGCCCCCCATCCCAATGCGAAAAAGGCGGGTAGTGCCAGGAGCCACCAGAGATCGATTTCCATCGCTTCGGAAAAGTCAGGCGCGCTGCACTAGCGGGCGACGCCGCGCTCGGCTGGTGTCGCCGGGCGCCGGTGCGCCCGCACCAGTCGTGGCAGGAGGGAAAGCGCGCCGATCACCACACCGGCGGCAAAGAAGGCGAACAGGATCAACGCCAGCGGCGCCGACCACTCGATCCCGAAGTAGAAGCGCAGCGTGACCGGATCAAGGTTGCGTACGCAAAACAACAGCAGGACTGCGAACAGGAAGACCCTGAGCGCTATGGTCAGTATGCGCATCGCGGTACCTGCCTATGGCAAAAAAAAGCGGCACCCGCGTGCCGCCTGTATCGAACGGGACCGCGGCTCAATTTCCTGACGCGGCAAGTGGCATGCCGGCCTCGTGCGCACCTGTGGAGCGTCCTGGATTGAGCCTTGCATCGACACGATCACGCAACTCCTTGCCGGTCTTGAAATGCGGCACGTGCTTTTCGGGCACGTGCACCTTCTCGCCCGACTTGGGGTTGCGGCCGATGCGCGGCGGCCGGTAATTGAGCCCGAAGCTGCCGAAGCCGCGAATCTCGATGCGCTGTCCGCGCGCGAGGCTCTCGGCCATCGCATCGAGAATGGTCTTGACCGCGAAATCCGCATCCTTGGCGACAAGTTGCGGATAGCGCGTCGCCAGGCGCGCTATCAGGTCGGATTTAGTCATCTGCTGGGAAGGCCTGCTTGAGGGCGATTATTTCTGATCCATCTTCGCCTTGAGCAGCGCACCGAGATTGGTCGTCCCGGAAGCGGCGTTGCCGGCATCGGCCTGCATACGTGTAATCGCTTCCCGCTCCTCGACATTGTCCTTGGACTTGACCGAAAGGTTGATGCTGCGATTCTTGCGATCAACGTTGATGACAACCGCCTCGACCTCGTCACCTTCCTTGAGCAAGGTGCTGGCATCCTGCACGCGATCGCGCGAGATTTCCGATGCACGCAGATAGGCGTCGACCTCGGGGGTCAGCACAACCACGGCCCCTTTGGCATCCACGCTCTTGACCCGCCCCTTGACGATCGCACCCTTGTCGTTGGCTGCGACGTATGAGGACCACGGATCACCCTCGATCTGCTTGATGCCCAGGGAAATACGTTCGCGCTCGACATCGATGCCCAGCACGGTGGCCTCGACCTCGTCACCCTTGCGGAAGCCCTTGACGGCCTCTTCGCCGGTCTGCGACCACGACAGGTCGGACAGGTGCACCAGTCCGTCGATGCCGCCGGCCAGGCCGATGAAGACCCCGAAATCGGTGATCGACTTGATCGCACCCTTGACGCGGTCACCCTTCTTGAAATTCATCGAAAAGTCTTCCCACGGATTGGGCATGCACTGCTTCATGCCCAGGGAAATGCGGCGCCGATCCTCGTCGATCTCCAGGATCATGACCTCGACCTCGTCACCCAGCGCGACCACCTTCGACGGGTGCACGTTCTTGTTGGTCCAATCCATTTCGGAGACATGCACCAGCCCCTCGATGCCGGCCTCCACTTCGACGAACGAGCCGTAGTCGGTCAGGTTGGTGACCTTGCCAAACAGGCGCGTGCCCTGCGGATAGCGCCGGCCGATACCGACCCACGGGTCCTCGCCCAGTTGCTTCACGCCCAGCGAGACGCGGTTCTTCTCCTGGTCGAACTTGAGGATCTTGGCGGTGATTTCGTCGCCGACAGTCAAGACTTCGGAAGGATGCCGCACCCGGCGCCAGGCCAGGTCGGTGATGTGCAGCAGGCCATCGATGCCGCCCAGGTCGACAAACGCGCCGTAGTCGGTGATGTTCTTGACCACGCCCTTGACGATCGCGCCCTCGGAGAGGGTTTCCATGAGTTTCGCGCGCTCCTCGCCCTGTGACGCCTCGAGCACAGCGCGGCGCGAGACCACGACATTGTTGCGCTTCTTGTCCAGCTTGATGACCTTGAACTCCATGGTCTTGCCCTCGAAGGGCGTGGTGTCCTTGACCGGGCGGATGTCGACCAGCGAACCCGGCAGGAAGGCGCGGATGCCGTTGGTCATGACGGTAAGTCCGCCCTTGACCTTGCCGGTGATGACCCCGGAGACAAGTTCGCCGGTCTCGTGGGCCTTTTCGAGGTCCATCCATGCCGACAGGCGCTTGGCCTTGTCGCGTGAGAGCAGGGTCTCGCCGAAACCGTTCTCCAGCGAGTCGATGGCGACCGAGACGTAGTCTCCCGCCTTGACCGAGAGTTCACCTGCATCGTTCTTGAATTCTTCGAGCGGAATGTAGCTTTCCGACTTGAGTCCGGCGTTGACGACCACGAAGTTGTAGTCGACGCGGATGACTTCGGCCGTGATGACTTCGCCTGCGCGCATTTCCTGCTTGGTTTCGTACTCCAGCAAGAGGGCAGCAAAGGATTCGGGGGCCGCCTGGGCGGCTTGGGGAATGGCTGACATGAAGGATTGACCTGCTTGGGTGACCGTATTGCAGATCGCGAACGGCGATTGCGACACGGGTAGGGTTGCGAACATGACGGCGTCAAGGTGACGCCGCCCCGGAACTGCCTCAGATGCTTAGGGGGCGCGAAGTACCGCGCTTGCCCAATCGATCACGGTCGCAGCTGCCTGGGCAGCGTTGAGTTTTGTCGTGTCGAGATACCTGGCCCTTTCGGCCATTTTGAGAGGCGCCGCTGCCCGTTCGGAATCGCGTTTATCGCGCGCTTCCAGATCGGCAGTCACCGGCCCTAAAAAAGACTCGAAAAGGGCCGCGATGTTAGCATCTTTTTCTTTTCCCATCAAACCTTTAGCGGATTCCGACGCAAGTGCCAACTGCCTGGCGCGGCGGCGCGCGCGTTCTTCTACGCTGGCCGCGACGAAGACCTTGAGCACGGCATCCGGGAAGACCACGCTGGCCATGTCGCGCCCGTCGGCAACCAGGCCAGGCGCCACCCTGAATGCCCGTTGTCGCGCCAGGAGGGCCGCGCGCACCGCAGGAATGGCCGCGATGCGCGATGCCAGGTTCCCGACTTCTTCGGAGCGGATTTCATCTGACTCGTCGCGTCCGCCAAGCAGCACGGCTTCACCGCTGAAGCGTAGGTCCAGGTTGCGCGCCAATTGGGCCAGGCCGGCATCTGCGGTACCCGCGCGCTGCGCCGCCAGAGCCAGTGCGCGATAGATCGCGCCGCTGTCCAGGTAGTGAAAGCCGAAATGCCCGGCAACCAGGCGGGCAATCGTCCCCTTGCCGGAAGCCGACGGCCCGTCGATGGCGATGACCGGCAAGCCCTGCCCGTTCACGGCGTCAATGCACGCCTCCGGGGCGGATCACTTCGAGTTGTTCCCACAACTCGAGCGTGCGATCGGTATTGCGCAGGCCGCGCACATATTGCAGCAGCGCCTCGTCCTCGATGAAATTCGCCGCCGAAGGCGCGCCCAGCAATCGCTCCGGCGCCTGCGGGTAGGCGATAGCGTAGCCTTGCACGTAGTCGACACCGACCTCGGCAAGCGCGGCCAGCGTAGCCTGGTCCTCGACCCACTCGGCGATGGTCTTCATGCCCAGATTGCGCGCCAGGCTCACGATGGCTTCGACGATGGCGAGATTCGACGGATGCTGATTGACGCCAATGACGAAATTGCCGTCGATCTTGAGCACGTCGGCAGGCAACTCCTTCAAGTAGGAGAACGACG
>JBJXGS010000259.1:0-11996 GCA_046160545.1 Burkholderiales bacterium | reverse complement strand
AAAGGCGTCGCGGTGGCGGCCCACACGCCGCGAAAATGCTCGCGCGAATAGGCCTTGGCGTCCTTCTTGGCGTACTTGATCACGGCGTTCTCCATGTTGCTGATGTGCGGATGGTACGCCACAGGCGTTCCGCGGTTAAGGGAAAGTCAGGTGCTGCCACACCAAGTGGCGCGAGCGCGTCGGAGGCAGCGTTCAAGAGCGCCGCGGGCACGCCGATGCAGCCGGCTTCCCCGACCCCTTTGGCGAAAAGCAGATTGGTGGTGGCGGGCGTGGCCAGGCTCACGAGTTCGATCGGCGGCATGTCGGCGGCCCGTGGCATCGCGTAGTCGAGGAAGGTGCCGGTCTGCAACTGCCCTGACTGGTCGTAGCGAATCGCCTCCATCAACGCCTGGCCCAGGCCCTGCGCCAGGCCACCGTGCAGCTGGCCTTCGGCAAGCGCAGGACAAACGATATGCCCGGCATCGTCGGCCCATACCAGGCGCTCGACCAGTGGCTCGCCCGTATCGCGCTCGATCGCCAGGCGCACGATGACGCAACCGGCGCTCCAGGCTTCGCCAGGGGCGGCGTACTTCTTCTCGACGGTGACCGGCAGTGCGGCGCCTGCGTCACGCAGGGCGGCGGCCTCGAGCGCGGCCGCGTGCAGCGCGCTGCCGCCGATGGCCATCGAGCGACTGGCAAGCGCGCCAATGCCGTCAGGGCAGGTATCCGTGTCGCCATACTCCACGTTCACCGCGGCGGGGTCGATGCCAAGCGCGCGCGCGACGATTGCGGCAAACGAGGTGGCGTGACCCTGGCCCTGCGCGGGCGCGCCGCTGGCGGCGACCACGCGTTTGTCGGGATGCAGCGTGACGCGCGCCGACTCCCAACCCTGGCCGCAGGGTTCGACGTACATCGCCACACCGATGCCCACGATTTCTCCGCCGGCGCGGCGTTCGCGCTGGCGCGCCCGCTCGGCCGCGTAGTCGAAGCGCTTGCAGGCCAGATCAAGCAGCGCCGCATAGTCGCCGGAGTCAAGTGTTTCCCCGCTAGGGGTACGCCAGGGCATGGCATGGGCCGGCACCAGGTTGGCAAGGCGCAGTTGCACTGGATCGAACCCGCCGGCGCGCGCAGCCGCGTCGATAAGCGCCTCCATGAGGATGGCCGCTTCGGGGCGGCCTGCGCCGCGGTAGATGTTCATCGGCGCGGCGCTGGACAGCGCGGCGACGGCATCGACATCGATGCCACCGAGCACATAGGGACCCGGCAGGATGCGCGCAGCGTTGCGCACCGGCATGGCGGCGGAATACGGCAGCCAGGCGCCCAGCGGGAAGGTGAGTCGAGCCTTGAGGTGCGTAAAGCGCCCTTGCGCGTCGCACGCAAGACCTCCTTCCAACGTTGCGCCGCGGCCGTGTGGCGCGGCAGCAAAGTCCTCGCTGCGGGTGGCGCTCCAGCGCACCGTGGCGGCGAGCCGGTGCGCCGCAAAGGCGAGGGCCAACTCCTCCGGGGTCACGCTGGCCTTCGCGCCGAAGGCACCGCCGACGTCCGGCGCGATCACGCGCACTGCGTCGCGGTCGAGCCCGAGCGTGGCGGCGATGTCGTCGCGCGCGCGCGCGGGCGACTGGGTCGGCAGCCACACCGTGAGGCGCCCGTTCTCCCATGCGGCGACAATCGCGCGCGGCTCGAGCGGCGCAGCGGCGACGCGCGGCTGGGCCAGACGTACCTGCACCGAGACGCCATCGGCCGCGCGGATCGGGCCGGCCCGGTGCGTGACGGCCAGGAGCGGCGGCTCTGCGCCGCGGTGATCGAGCCAGGCGTCTTCGGCATCAACCTCGACGCCGACGGCCTCGGCCGCGTCCAGCGCCTGCGCGGGGGTCGCCGCCAGGACCATTGCCACCGGCTGGCCGACCCATTGCACCGACTCCTCGGCCAGAAGCGGCATGCGCGGCGCCACGCGTGGCGCCAGCAGGGGATTGATGGCGGGCATGACGGCCCCCTCCATCTCGTGCGCCGTGAACACCGCCCGCACCCCGGGCATGGCCCGCGCTGCGCCAACCTCGACCTTTGCCAGGCGCCCGCGCGCGTGCGCACTGCGGACAAAGGCTGCAAAGCATGCGCCGACGGGTGCGATATCGGTCACATAACGGCCATGGCCGCGCACCAGCAGGGCGTCCTCGACGCGCGCCGGGGCCCGCGGGGAAAAAGGCGTCTCGGTCACCGGGCCGAAACTAGAGCCTTCCGCATGGCAGCGCCAGCGCAAGTTTCTGAATCATCGTGAAGCGGTGCTGAACAGGTGCGCCGCGACTATAGTGTGCGGGCCTTCGCCACGACGCACCACATGCCCGCCAGAACCCCACGCCGGTCGCCAATGGCACATGTGACGCTGCGCCAGCTGCGCGCTTTTGTCGCCGCCGCCGAGGCCAGGAGCGTCAGGCGCGCTGCCGGCAGCATGTCGCTTACCCCCTCGGCACTATCGATGTTGATCCGCGGCCTGGAAGCCGAACTCGGCACGCCGCTTTTCGATCGCAGCGGACGACGCTTTGAGCCAACGCCAGCCGGGCGTGAACTGCAGACAGCACTCACAGCGGTCTTCATCGCCCTGGATGCCGCATTCGAACGCGTGTGCGCCATGGGCGAACAACAGGGTGGCGTGATTCGTGTGGCGGCCTCTCCGCTCCTGGCAGCCGAACTCCTGCCGCGCCTGATCGCCAGCTTCCAGGCCGAGTTTCCGGGCCTGCGCGTGCGACTTTCCGACCTGGGTGTGGACCAGGTGGCCGGCGCGGTGCGTTCCGGTCGTGCCGACATCGGCATATGCACGGCCGACGCTGCCGCTGCCGACCTGACCCAGGTACCGCTGTATCAGGACCGCATGCTGCTCGCCTGCCCG
This sequence comes from Burkholderiales bacterium, assembly GCA_046160545.1. Taxonomy (GTDB): domain Bacteria; phylum Pseudomonadota; class Gammaproteobacteria; order Burkholderiales; family JAEUOS01; genus JAEUOS01. The sequence goes on along the minus strand of JBJXGS010000259.1, from coordinate 9,133 downwards.
GCCGCGCATCCGCTGGCCGGGAAACGTTCGGTGCGTTGGGCTGAGGTTGCCCATGAGCCGCTGATCGTATTGCGCGCGGGCTCAGGTCTGCGCGCACTGGTCGAGGCCACCATGACGCAAATCGGCGCCAGGCTCAACATCGCGCAGGAGGTGACGCACGTGAGCACCGCCACCGGGCTGGTCGCCGCCGGGCTGGGGCTGACCATCCTGCCCTCGCACGCGCTGGAACGCGCACGCGCCGAAGGAGTCGCGCAGCTGGCGCTCATCGATCCGGTGGTCGAGCGCGCAGTGGTCGCACTGCTCCCGCCCGACCGACAGCCGGCTCCGGCGGCGGAAGTGTTCACCCATTACCTGCGCACGGCGCTCGAGCCCCTCGCAGCGACTCCCCGCGGCCGCCGCGCGGCGTAGCAGCGCAGCCTGCGCGACCGCTCTTCCTGGGGGCGGATAGACTTCGCACTCACTTTCCCATAGCGATCCACCACCATGCCCGCCTACTGCATCGCAAACGTCGAAGTCACCGACCCCGACACCTACGAACGCTACCGCTCGCGCGTCGTGGCAACCATCGAAAAGTTCGGCGGGCGCTATCTGGCGCGTGGCGGCAAGGCCGAGGCCAGGGAAGGCAGCTTGAAGCCGCACCGCATTGTCATTCTCGAATTTCCTGATCTCGACACAGCCAAGCGGTGGTACGACTCGCCGGAATATCAGGCCATCATCGGGTATCGCACCAAAGCCACGCGCACCGACCTTGTCATGGTCGAGGGAGTGCAGGGGTGATGGATTGACCGCCACTCCGCACGGGCGCGTCGCTGCCATGGAAGAGCGTGCCTTCGTCGCCCAGCGCGACGGCCGCAGCATCCCGGGCGTGCTCTGGCTGCCGGCCGGCACTGGCGCAGCCCTCCCCCTGATGCTCATCAGCCACGGCGGCAGTGGCCACAAGAAATCCCAGATCATCCAGGAGTTATCGGCCGCGATGGTCGCACGCGGATTTGCCGCCGCCGCGATCGACGGACCGATGCATGGCGAGCGCCGTGCGCACATCGAGGAAGGCCCTGCGGTGCAGGGCGAGTTCCTGTCGCGCTGGAAGTCCGGGCCGGACAACGGCGGGATGACCGACCTCATGGTCGCCGACTGGCAGGCGGCGCTGGATCACCTGGTCACGTTGCCGGAGATCGACGGCGCGCGCATCGGCTGGAACGGGCTGTCGATGGGCACCGCATTTGGCGTGCCCTTTCTCGCCGCCGAGCCGCGCGTCAAGGCCGCGGTGCTGGGCCTGTGGGGCCTGTGCTACCCGATGAGCGAGCGCCTTGCCACGGATGCCGCACGCATCGCCTGCCCGGTGCTCTTCCAGATGAAATGGGACGACGAGCTTTTCACCCGCCAGGGGCAATTCGATCTCTTCGACAAGCTCGGGATGGCCGACAAGCGCCTGACGGCCTATATGGGCAAACATGCCGGGCGGGCGCCGGAGCAGCGCCGCGAAGCCGAGGTTTTCCTTGCAGAGCGGCTGGCGCCAACTCTGCCGCATTGAAAACCCTGACGCCCTCGGCCTTCCCCACTGCAACACTCGCCCTCCTGGGGCTGGTCAACTTCGTCGTCGGCATGGGCGCCTTCCTGGTCATCGGCATCATGACGCCGATCGCGGCGGATTTCGGCGTCGCCAAGGCCGAAACAGGTCTGCTCCTGACCGTATACGCGATCGTGTATGCGATCAGCTCGCCGCTGCTGGTGGCAATCACAGGCAAGGTCGAGCGCGTGCACGTGCTTGTCGCCGGCATGGTGGTCATGGCCGCAGGAGCGCTCGCGTCGGCGCTTGCCGCCGACTTCTTTTTTCTTCTCGCGGCCCGCGCGCTCATGGCGCTTGGCTGCGGCGTGGCCACGCCGGTGGCGGCAGCGATCGGCGTGGCGCTGGTCGCGCCGGCGCTGCGCGGCCGCGCGCTCGCACTGGTCTTCGGCGGCATGACCATGTCGCAGGTGATCGGCGTGCCGGCAGGGGCCTGGCTGGGCTACAGCTTCGGTTGGCGTGCGGCATTCGAGGTCGTCGTCGTCCTCGGCCTGCTGACTGCGGTGGCGCTGTGGTCGGTGATCCCGCGCGGCCTGCCCGGTCAGCCCGGGGGACTATCCAGCCTGGTCGCGACGCTTTCCGAGGCACGCCTGGTGGCGGCGGTCGCGTTCACTCCGTTTTTCATCGGCGGCATCTACGCAATCTACACATTCATCGCACCGTTCCTGGAAGCGAGGTTTGCGCTCGGACGCGACGGGGTCACTACAGCACTCATCATTCTCGGCGTCGCCGCGGTCGTCGGCAGTACGCTCGGCGGGCGGCTCACGGATCGCATCGGGGCGACCAAGACCCTGGTGATCCTGTGCCTGGTGAAGATCGTGCTCATGCCGATCATCACCCTCTGGCATGCGTCGCTCGTGGTCATGATCGCGCTGATGGCCGCCTGGAGCGCGTTCGGCTGGGCCTTCATGGTCGCCCAGCAGGCACGCCTGGCCACACTGGACCCTGCGCGTGTGAGTGTGCTCTTCGCCCTCAACGCCGCGGCGGTCTACGTCGGCGCGTCGGTCGGCTCGGCGGTGGGTGTCTTCGCACTCAGCCGTTTCGGATTCGATGCCTTGGGACCCACGGGTGCTGCGATGATCGTAGTCGCGCTTGCCAGTATCGCGCTCGTGGAACGGCTGTCGCGACGCGGCGTCACAAACGCCTGAACGGGCCCCGCCCCGCGAGCAGGCCTGCGCCGCCCCCGCCCTGCAGCCACCGACATCAGCTACGACGGCCCGGCGCGAGGAAGCTTGAGTGGCAGCACCGTCGACGCCTTGACTTCCTTCAGGGAAAAGCTGGTCTGGGTATCCTTGACGTTGGGCAGCGCCATCAGGGTTTCGAGGGCGAACTTTGAATAGGCCTCGAGTGACTCGCACACCACGGTGAGCAGAAAGGCGCCCTCGCCGGAAATGACGTGGCAGGCCACGATCTCGGGCAGGTCCGCAATCGCTTCCTCGAACTTTCTTTCCTGCGTCGGGGTGTGTCGCTCGATGTCCATGCGTACGAAGGCAGTGACGCCCAAGCCCAATGCCCTGCGGTCGAGCACGGCCTGGTAGCCGGCGATGATCCCTTCCTCCTCAAGACGCTTCAGGCGGCGCCAGCAGGGCGAGATCGACAGCCCCACCATTTCGGCCAGTTCGGCGTGGGTGAGGCGGCCGTTGCGTTGCAGGGCGTCGAGGATCTTCAGGTCGGTGCGGTCGAGCTTGGCTTGCGACATGTTTATTCCCCCAATATGCTGATTCTAGGAATAAACATGGCGCAAGATAGCGGCCAGGCGGAAAAACGGGAAAAATCTTCCCGTCGCGCATCGCTATACTTCCACGCGTCGGGTGGCATCGCAGTGACCGCCGCGCCCGTTGACATTGCAGATTCCAAAGACGCGATCAGTCCCCAGAAGGAAACGCCATGAACGCCCCCGTCGATCCCAAGCTCCTGGCCGCCGTCTCACTCGAGGACAAGTACACCCACGACGAAGGCACGGCCTTCATGACCGGCACGCAGGCGCTGGTGCGACTGCCGATGCTGCAGCGCAAGCGCGACCTCGCCGCGGGCAAGAACACCGCGGGATTCATCTCGGGCTACCGTGGCTCGCCTCTGGGGGGCTACGACCAATCCTTGGCCAAGGCGAAAAAGCACCTCAAGGAACACCACATCGTCTTCCAGCCAGGGGTCAACGAGGATCTCGCGGCGACCGCGATATGGGGCACCCAGCAGGTCAATCTCTTCCAGGGCGCGCAGTACGACGGCGTCTTCGGCATCTGGTATGGCAAGGGCCCGGGCGTGGATCGCTGCGGCGATGTCTTCAAGCATGCCAACATGGCCGGCACCTCGCCCTTGGGCGGCGTGCTCGCGCTGGCCGGCGATGACCACGGCGCCAAGTCCTCGACGACCGCGCACCAGAGCGAGCAGATCCTGATCGCGGTCTCGACGCCGATCTTCTACCCGGCGGGTGTGCAGGACATTCTCGACTACGGGGTGCACGGCATCGCGATGTCGCGCTTCGCCTCGCTGTGGAGCGGCATCAAGTGCGTGACCGACATCGTCGAGTCCGGCGCGACCGTCGATCTCTCGGTCGGGCGCGTCACGCCAATATTGCCCGAGATCGCGCTGCCCGCCGGTGGCCTGGGAATCCGCTTGAACTTCATCGACTTCCTGGGTGAAGAGGACAGGCTCCTCAATTACAAGCTGCCCGCGGTCAAGGCCTATGTGCGCGCCAACGGCCTGAACCGGGTGCTATGGAGCGAAGGCAGTGGTGTCAAACCGACCCTGGGTCTGGCCTCGGCCGGCAAGGCCTACGCCGACCTGCGCCAGGCGTTGGCCGATCTGGGCATCGACGCCAAGGTGGCCGCCGATATCGGCCTGCGCCTCTTCAAGATCGGCGTGACCTGGCCGCTGGAGGACTCGGGTGCGCGCGAGTTCGCGCGCGGGCTCGCGGAAATCCTTGTCGTCGAAGAAAAGCGGCCGTTGATCGAGTCACAGATGAAGGAGATTCTCTACGGCATGGATGGCGCGCCGCGCGTGACCGGCAAGACCGACCATGCAGGCCAGGTCCTCCTGCCGTTGCAGGGCGAGCTGACGCCTTCGATGATCGCGCGCGCGCTCGCCCGGCGCCTCATGCCGCACCTGCCCGCCTCCCTCAAGGAGAAGATCGACGCGCGTATCTCCTATCTGGACGAGCGCGAAGGCAGGGTGGCGCGCGCTGTGCCGATTGCCGTTCGCACCCCCTACTTTTGCTCAGGCTGCCCGCACAACACCTCGACCAGGGTGCCCGAAGGATCGCGCGCCTTAGCCGGTATCGGCTGCCACTACATGGCGCAGTGGATGGACCGCGAGACCGCGACCTTCACCCACATGGGCGCCGAGGGCGTCACCTGGGCTGGCGCCGCTCACTTCACATCCGAAAAGCACGTCTTCGTCAACCTGGGGGACGGCACCTACTTTCACTCCGGCCTCCTGGCGATTCGCGCCGCGGTATCGTCCAAGGTCAACGCAACCTACAAGGTGCTCTTCAACGACGCCGTGGCGATGACCGGTGGCCAGCGCCATGACGGGCCGCTCAATCCATGGCTCATTTCGCAGCAGCTGCACGCCGAGGGCGTCACGCCGATCGTCGTGGTCACCGATGAGCCCGAGAAGTACCCCGCCGGCACCGCCTGGGCGCTGGGCACGACGGTGCGCCACCGTTCAGACTTGGACGCGGTGCAGCGCGAATTGCGCGAGAAGCCGGGCATCTCGGCGGTGATCTACGACCAGACCTGCGCCTCGGAAAAACGCAGGCGCCGCAAGATCGGCGAATTTCCCGACCCGGCCAAGCGCGCCTTCATCAACGATGCGGTCTGCGAAGGCTGCGGCGACTGCTCGGTCCAGTCCAACTGCATCTCGGTCGAGCCACTGGAGACCGAGTTCGGCCGCAAGCGCAAGATCAACCAGAGTTCGTGCAACAAGGACTATTCCTGCGTCAACGGCTTTTGCCCGAGTTTTGTCACCGTCGAAGGCGGCGGACTCAAGAAGCCAACCCGTCCGCAGGCCAGCGCCAAGGCCAGCGCCGACGCGACCGAATTCCCCGACTTCCCGTCACCGTTGATTCCGGAGGTGGCCAAACCCTACAACGTGCTCGTCACTGGCATCGGCGGCAGCGGGGTCATCACCGTCGGGCAGATCATGGCGGTTGCGGCCCAGCTCGAAGGCAAGAGCGCGCAGGTGCTCGACATGTCGGGCCTGGCGCAAAAGGGCGGTCAGGTCACAAGCCACGTGCAGATCGCCGCCAGCGCCGACGACCTGCACGCCACCCGTGTCGGTACTGCCGCGGCCGATCTGGTCATCGGTGCCGACCTGGTCGTGACGGCCGGAAAGGATGTGCTCTCGCGCGTCGGCGCGGGCCGCACGCGCATCCTGGTCAACAGCTCGCTCGCGCCGACTTCCTCCTTCGTCAAGGACCCGAACTGGAAGATGCCGGCCGAGGCGCTCGAAGCCGCACTCGCCGATGCGGCCGGACAGGACCGCATCGCGCTGATCGCTGCGACCCGCATTGCCACCTCGCTCATGGGTGACGCGATTGCGACCAACATGTTCCTCCTGGGCTTTGCGTTCCAGCAGGGCCTCATCCCCATCGGCGAGGCCGCGCTCATGCGGGCGGTGGAACTGAACGGGATTGCCATCGACTTCAACAAGAAAAGCTTCGCCTGGGGCCGTTACGCGGCCATCGACTTGAATGCCGTCGAGCGCATCGCCACCCCGGCGCAGGTGGTGTCGATCACCAGCTTGAAGCCTGCGGCGGGCCTGTCGCGCAATGTCGACGAACTCATCGCCCGGCGCGTCGAGTTCCTGACCGGCTACCAGGACGCCGCCTATGCCAGGACCTATGGCGACTTCGTCGCCGAAGTGCGCGCCGCGGAAGCGGCCAAGGTCGGAGGCACGCGCCTGACCGAGGCGGTCGCGCGCTACTTCTACAAGCTCATGGCCTACAAGGATGAGTACGAGGTCGCACGCCTGCATAGCGACCCGGCCTTCATGGAAAAAATCCGCGCGCAATTCGACGGCGACTACAAGCTGGTCTTCCACTTGGCCCCGCCTCTTCTGGCCAAGCGCAATGCCAAAGGCGAACTCGTCAAGAAAGCCTACGGGCCGTGGATGATGAAGGCCTTCGGCCTGCTCGCGAAGTTCAAGGGCCTGCGCGGCGGCGCCTTCGACGTCTTTGGCTACACCGAAGAGCGGCGCACCGAACGTGCACTTATCGGCGAATACCGCCGGACCATCACCGGGCTCCTGGCTTCACTCACGCGCGAGAACATCGCCACGGCAGTGGCGATCGCCTCGGTGCCCGAGGATATCCGCGGCTACGGGCACGTCAAGGAGCGCCACCTCAAGGCGGCGCGCGAAAAGCAGGCGACGCTCCTGGCGCAGTGGAGCAACCCGCAAGCCAAGGCGGCATAGGCGCAGGCCGGCGCTCACACCCGCCGGCCCGCCCCAAGCCTTCTCAATCGACCTTGATGTTGGCCGCCTTGATGATGCGGCCGTATTTCTCGTAGTCGCGACGCAGCACTTCGGTGAAGGCCTCCGGCGTTGATGTCACCGGGTCGACGCCGGCCTCGATGAATTTCTGCCGCACCTCGGGCGATTGCAGCACCGCGTTGACCTCGCGGTTCAGGCGCACGACGACATCGCGCGGCGTGCCGGCAGGCATGACGATGCCCTGCCAGGTGACGATCTCGAAACCGGGAATGAATTCACTCATGGCCGGCAGGTCGGGGAAGGGTTGGCGCCCGCGCGCCGGGTTGAGCATCGCGATGCCCTTGACCTTGCCGGCGCGAATCTGCGGCGCCGCGGTATTGGAGACGTCGATCATGAGGTCGACATGGCCGCCGAGCAGGTCAGTCATGGCCGGCGCCGAACCCTTGTAACTCACCACCGTGATGTCGAGCCCGCCTTCCGACTTGAGCACCTCGCAACCCAGTCCGAGCAGGATCGAGCCGCCCCAGGCGCACTTGACGCGGCCCGGATTGGCGCGCGCATGGGCGACGACCTCGGCCAGCGTCGCAGGCGCGAAGCGACCGCTGGCGACCAGCATGGCCTGCAGCTGGTTCATCTGCGCCACCGCGACCAGGTCCTTCAGCGGGTCGTAATTGACCTTGTAGAGATGCGGGTTGGTCACCAGTGCTGCAACGGCAAAGAGCATGGTGTAGCCGTCGGGTGCGGCGCGCGCGCCGGCCTCGAAACCGATATTGCTGTTCGCCCCCGGCCGGTTGTCGATGATCACCGCTTGCCCCAGCCGCTCGGCCAGTGGCGTGCCAATCTGGCGCGCCACCGTGTCGCCCGGGCCGCCGGGCGGAAACGGCACGATCCAGCGGATCGGTTTGACGGGCCAGGCCTGCGCGTGCGCGCCGCCGACGGTGAAAACCGGGAAGGCGAGCAAGATGCATACGAGGATGCGGGAAGTCATTGACTCAAGCCTCTTTGCGATTGGCGGGTTCCGGGAACCAGCCGGGTTCGAGAAACGTCAGGCGCTCCGGTGGCCAGGCGTCCTCGATGTCGTTGACCTCCCAGCCCAGGTCGGCCGGAATCGTCGCCTCCATGCACATGAGCGCCAAGTCGAACAGGCGGCGCTCCGGGGCTTCAAGCGCATCCGGATCACTGGTCGGGATGCGGTTGAGGAAATCGACGATTTCCTCTATGCGTGGGAACACGGCGGCAACGAAGCGGTCGAGGTCGCGCATCGACGAAGACACGCGCTTGTTGAAGCGTCCGGCCTCATGCGGGATCGACCAGTCGGCAACCCAGGGCTCGAGGCCCTCGAAGGGCGTGGGAAGACTCGTGTGGGTCATGCCGCCTCCGCCATCATCGTGTCGGTCACCTTGTAGTGATGGCGCAGCGCCATCTCCTGGCGCGACAGCACGACCTCGCGCAGCACGCCGGTCGAAAGCGCCGCCTGCTGCGCCTCGAGCGTGTTCAAGTCCTCGCGAAAGACATCACGCACGCGCGCGCGGAAGTAGGAGCGGCTGATGCGCTCGCCCAGGTTCCTGGTGTTGTAGGCCCAGGCCTGGTTCACGATCAGAGTGCGTCCGGCGTCCAGCGGCCAGTAGGTGATTTCGTTCTGCCAGCAGTTGCCCTGCAGCATGACCAGATTGGGAAAGAATTCGACGACATCGAAGGCCCATTTGTCGTGGCGCGCCGCATTGACCCCGGACGGCAGGCTCGACGAATCGAAGTCGAAGGCCGGAATCATGAGGCGCCCGTACTTGGCCGCGATCTTCTCGCCGCGCACAAACACCTTGTCCGGGTTGCCCGGCGCCGAATAGCGGTGATGGCGGTCGAGGATCTCGATGTGCGGGCGATGCCGCTCGGGATTGGTACGCCCGCCCTGGTAATCGCGCGCGGTGCTCTTGTGCAGATAGAGCGTGTGATAGCCCTCGGTGAACGCGTTCACTCCCAGATGCCAGTTGGTGCGGACCTCGGCCTTGAAGGCTGCCACCTTCTCGCGACCCTCGAAATAGCCGTCGTACTGGCCGTGCAGCGTGCCCAGCCACTCTGCGAGCGTGCACGGCGGCGTTGGCGCCAGGTTGACGAAGATGAGGGTGTTCCAGACCTCCG
>JBJXGS010000258.1:0-15521 GCA_046160545.1 Burkholderiales bacterium | reverse complement strand
TCGCCATTTGCGACGAACTGGACATCCCGGTCACCAAGGCCTACACGCTCGACGAGGTGCCGACCCATCCGCACCTGGCTGCGGTCGGTCTGTTCCAGACGCAGGAGCACCCCAGCGAGGGCCGCATCGTGGCAATGCGCTCCCCGGTGCGCTTTGCGCGCACGCCCACGGTCCTGGATCGGCACGCGCCCCGCCTGGGTGAACATTCGGTCGAGGTACTGCGCGAGGCGGGGGTGGATGCAGCGCAGATCGAATCCCTGCGCTTGGCCGGCACATTGGTCCAGGCCTGACACCGGCCGCGCGGGCTCAAGGCGCGGCGGCGCGGGCAAGGCGACTAGAAGTCGCAGCCCTTGGCCTTGAGGGCGGCGTCCACCCAGCTGCGATCGACCTTGCCGCCCTTGCGGATGGTCGCAAGCTGCGCGTCCTCCGCCTTCGCCTTGGCGCGCGCTGCGGCCAGCACCACCAGGGCGATGTCCTGCGGCACGGCGATGACGCCGTCGTCATCGCCGACGATGATGTCGCCGGGCGAGACCACCATGCCGCCAATCGAAACCGGCACGTTGATTTCGCCGGGGCCATTCTTGTACGGCCCGCGGTGCGTGACGCCACGCGCATAGACCGGAAAGCGCGAGGCCGCCAGCGCGCCGGAATCGCGTACCGCGCCGTCGATGACCATGCCCGCCAAACCGCGCTTGGCCGCGGCGGTGCTCATCATCTCGCCGATGATGGCCTGCGAAAGGTCGCCGCCTGCGTCCACGACGATCACGTCACCCGGGCGGGCGATGTCGATCGCCTTGTGCACCATCAGGTTGTCACCCGGCGCCACGCGCACGGTGAGCGCCACGCCCAGCAATTGGCCGCCCTTGTGCATCGGGTTGAGGCCGTCGGCCCCGGGCAGGCGCTGCATGCTGTCGGACAGGTGGGCGACGACGACGCCCTTGAAGGCCTTGAGGAGTTTGGCAGAGGGCGATTTGGCGAAAGGCAGGATGCGAAAACCGACATTGGGCATGGGAGGGAGCCGACTGAGCGGAAGGTGAAAAGAGAGCGCGATTCTAGTCGCGCTGGCGCGGCGGCAGGTGAAGTACGCAAATGTCTGCGACGCTAGTATTCGATTCCGGCAACTTCCTTGTCTATCGATTCGGACCATGTCCCCCAAGAACATCCTCATCAGCGGCGGCGGCCTGGGCGGTCTTTCGTGCGCGCTGGCCCTGGCCGAGCGCGGCTTCGAGGTAACCCTCCTGGAAAAGGCCGCGGAGTTCACCGAGATCGGCTACGGCATACAGCTGGGTCCCAATGCGACGCGCATCCTGAAGAAGTTCGACCTCTGGGACGATGCGGCCAGGACCGCGGTGTTCCCGGATGCGATGGTGTTCCTCGATGCGCTGGACATGCAGCCCTGGGCGCGCATCGACTTGAACGCCGCCTTCGCCGCCCGCTTCAAGCACCCCTATGCGGTGATCCACCGGCGCGACCTCCTGGGCTTCTGGCTGGCGGCGTGCCAGCGCCATCCACGCATCACGCTACATACTTCCAGGGGGCTGTCGCAAATTGCCGACAAGACCAGCCATGTCGAGGTCGAGTGCGAGGACGGCTCCACCTTCACCGGGCGCTGCCTGATCGGCTGCGAAGGGCTGCTGTCACCGTCGCGCCAGTACGTGGTCGGCGACGGCGCACCGAGGGTGACCGGTTTTCTGGCCTACCGCGGCGTCATCCCGATGGACCGCCTGCACGACCGCACCTACGAGAAGAGCGTGATCGGCTGGTTCGGCCACAACATCCACCTTGTGCAGTACGGGCTGCGCGCCGGGGACGTGCTCAACAATGTCGCGGTGTTCGGTAGCGCCGCGTTCGCGCGCGGCGAGGAAAACTTCGGCACGCCCGAGGAGTTGCACGCCATGTTCGCCCAGGCGCACCCCAAGGTGCGCGACTTCCTGGAGTTCATCGACCTGGATCGCAACTGGATGATGCGCGATCGCCACCCGGTGTCCAACTGGACGCGCGGCAATGTGGCTCTCCTGGGCGATGCGGCGCACCCGACCCTGCAGTACGTGGCGCAGGGTGCCTGCATGGCCTTCGAGGACTCGGTGGTGCTCTCCGAGTGCCTGGCGCGCACGCCGCAAGACCCGCACCGGGCGTTTCTCGAATACCAGGAAAAGCGCTACCTGCGCTGCGCGCGCATCGTGCTCACCGCGCGTGCCTTTGGGTCCGTGCTGCACGCAGGCGGCATCGAGCGCGACCTGCGCAACTCCATCTACCGCCCGCGCAGCCCGGATTCGCTGCAATACGAGGTCGACTGGATCTACCGCGGCATCCCGGAAACGGAGATTTGACACCTGTCCGGCCTGGGCTACACTTGGATCGCATCAGGCACATGGCGGATCAATGGCGGTTCCGCCGCAGCTTTTCACAACGGAGACATCACATGAGCATCAAGCGTCGCAGCCTCCTGGTCGGCAGCGCGGCTTCGGCCGGGTTGGCCGGCTTTCCGGCCATCGTCCGTGCGCAGGAGAAATTCGAGGTCAAGGTCGCCAATTTCGTCGGCCCGCAGCACTTCCAGTCGCAATGGCTGGTCAAGTGGGGCGAGGCGCTGGAAAAACGCTCCAACGGGCGCCTGGTGTTCAAGCATTTTCCCGGTGCGCAGATGGGCCCGACGCCCAAGCATTTCGACTTCGCGCGCGACGGCACTGCCGAGATCGCCTACATCCTGCACGGCGCCACCCCGGGACGCTTTGCGCTGACCGAGCTCGTCAACCTGCCGTACCTGATCGGCAGCGCCGAGATCGGCATCAAGGTGCTGAATGATCCCGAACTGCGCGCCAAGTACCTGGATGCCGAACATCGCGGCACCAAGGTCCTGTACCTGTTCACGCACCAGCCGGGCAGCGTGCACACCACCAGGAAAGCCATTCGCTCCCTCGATGACTTCAAGGGTCAGCGCCTGCGCTTCGCCACGCCGGCGATCCGCGAATTCATCGGCCAACTCGGCGCCACGCCGGTCGGCGTGCCGCCCACCGAGGTGGCCGAGCAACTGCAAAAGGGCACTCTGGACGGCGCCTTTACCGACTATGGCGGCGCCGGCATCGCCTGGAAACTCGGCGGCATCGTCAAGCACACCACCGAAATGTATTGCTATGTCGCCAGCTTCGCCGTCGTCGCAAACGAGGCATGGTTCAACAAGCTGCCTGCCGACCTGCAGCGCATGGTCACCGAGTCGGTGACCGGCATCGAAAAGGAGATCGGCAGCAACTGGGACGCGCTTGACGTGCCGGGCAAGAAAGCGCTCATGGACGGCGGCGGCGAGGCGATCCGCCTTTCCAGGGCAGAGGACGACCGCCTGCGCGCCATCGGCGCGCAGGTCACCGAGAACATGCTCAAGGCCATGGAAGGGCGCAACCTGCCGGCGCGCCAGGTCTTCGCGATGATGAAGTCCCTGGCTGAACGCCACGCCAAGACCTCCAAGAGCTTCTGGTCTTGATGGCAATTGCGGCGGGGCCGGCTGCCTCTCCGGTAGCCGGTGAGCTCGTCTACCGCAGATGGTCGCGGTGAAGTTCAAGGCCGCGCTCGCCCTGCTGGTGCGCTGCCTGGACGGCGCTGCGGTGCTGTCGCTGATGGCCATGATGCTGCTGACCACCAGCGATGTCGTGCTGAGGAAGATCGTCAACAAGCCGCTCCTGGGCGTGACCGAACTGGTTGAACTTGCGCTGGGCCTGGCGATCTTCATGGCGCTGCCCGGTGTCTTCGCGCGCGGCAGCAACATCGTGGTCGATGTTGTCGACACGTGGCTGCCGGACTTCTCGAAGCTGCTACGGCGCATCGCCGCGGCGTTTTCGCTGATGGCGCTGGCCACGCTGTCCTGGCACATGTGGCGCCCGCTCCTGGACATCATCTCCTATGGCGACACCAGTGCGGACCTGCAGATTCCCAAGATCTGGTTCATGGCGCCTGCCTGGGCCGGCGTCGTCGTGGCGACCCTGGTCGCGGCGATAGTGCTGGTGGCGGGCGAGTCCGAGCCCGACCGGAAGACGCAGCCATCATGAGCATCGGTGCGATCGGCATCGCTGCGGTGCTCGGCCTGCTCGTGCTCATGATGTTGCGCGTGCCGATTGCGATTGCGCTCATGATCACCGGCACGCTTGGCTATGCTGCCGCACAGGGCTGGGCGGTCGCCTTCAAGACCCTCGCGTCGGTGCCCTACGAACTGACCGGCGCCAACCCGGGCGTTGCCTATTCGTTCACGGTGGTGCCGCTATTCATTTTCATGGGCGCGGTGGCGTCGCGCGCGACCATGTCGCGCGAACTCTTCGAGGCGGCCAACGCGATCTTCTCGGGCGTGCGCGGCGCCCTGGCGGCGGCGACCATCGGCGCCTGCGCGGCGTTTGCGGCGATCTGTGGTTCCTCGATCGCCACCGCGGCGACGTTTTCCAAGGTGGCGATCCCGGAAATGCGCCGCCACGGCTACGACATGGAACTGGCCACCGGCGCGGTGGCCTCGGCCGGGACGCTCGGCATCCTGATTCCGCCGTCGCTGATCCTGGTCATCTACTCGCTGGTGGCCGAGGAGTCGATCGCCAAGCTCTTTGCCGCGGCGATGATCCCGGGCATCCTTCTGGCGATCGGCTATGTGCTGGTCATCGCCATACTCGCGCGTGTTCGGCCGCACTTGATGCCGGCCTCGCCTTCGCAACCCCTGGGCGCGCGCCTGCGCGCGGTGGCCGGCATGTGGAAGCTGGCGCTCCTGTTCGTGCTGGCGGTGGTGGGCATTTATGCCGGCTGGTTCTCGCCCACTGAGGCCGCCGCCATCGCTTCGTTCGCCGCAATCGTGATCGGCTTCGCGACGCGCACCTTGAGCTTGCGCAACCTGTGGGCAGCCGGCGTCGAGACCGTGCAGACCTCGGCCATGCTTTTCATCATCGTCATCGGCGCGTTCATCTTTTCGCGCCTGATCGTCCTGACCCAGTTTCCGGCCACACTGGCATCGGCCGTGAAGGCTGCCGACCTGGCGCCGTGGCTCATCATCTTCGCCATCGCGCTGCTCTTCCTGTTGCTGGGTACGTTCCTGGAAGAGGTGTCCACGCTCCTGATTACCGTGCCCGTGCTGCTGCCTGTGGTCAAGGGCCTGGGCTACGACCCGATCTGGTTCGGCGTCTTCGTCACCGTCATGTGCACGGTCGGACTGATCTCGCCGCCGGTGGGGTTGACCGTGTTCGTGGTGCAAAGCCAGCATCCGGAAGTGCCGTTGCAGAAGATATACAGGGGTGTACTGCCGTTCCTCGCCGCCGACTGTGTGCTGCTGGTCGCGCTGGTGGCCTTTCCGGCGCTGGCCTTGTGGTTGCCGTCGACCTTGAAGTGACGCGCGGGGCCTAGAGCCCAGGCGCGACGGCGCTTAACCCCTTTCCGGCCTTTCCTTCGTTCATGGCTGCACGTGCCCGGCCGGGCGCTGTGCATGTCCTGGCGGGCGTCCTTCCCATTTGCACCGGAGGCTTCGCCATGCGTTTCAGTCAACTCGTCATCCGCTCGCTTGCTATTGCGCTGGCGCTCACAAGCTTTCATGCGTCTGCTGCCACACCGACCCGCACCCTGACCGCGTTTGGCGACGAGGCCGAGCTCAAGGAATGGCTTGCCCGCATGCGCCCGCCGCGCATGGAGAGTCGCCGCATGGCCGACGGGGTTGGCAGCATGGCAATGCAGGCCGCGCCGGCATCTGCCCCGGCCATGGCCGCAGCCAGGCCGGCTGCCACAGCGGAATCGATCACCAACAACCAGGTTGCCGGCGTCGATGAAGGCGGCATCGTCAAGCTGCACGGCGAACACCTCGTGGTCCTGCGGCGCGGCCGGCTGTTCACGGTGCGCGTGGGTAGCGCGTCGCTGGCGCCGGTGGCGGCCGTCGACGCGTTTGGCCCCGGCATCGACCCCAACGGCGCCTGGTACGACGAAATGCTGATCGATGGCGACAACGTCGTCGTCATCGGCTATTCGTACGCGCGCGGCGGCACCGAGGTCGGGCTGTTTCGCATCGACCGCGCCGGCGCGCTGGCGTATCGCGGTACCTGGCACCTGCGCTCCAACGACTATTACTCGTCGCGCAACTACGCCAGCCGCATGGTCGGTGGCAAGCTGGTGTTCTACACGCCGCTGTACCTGAACCTGCACGGCGATGCGCTCGCGCAGTTTCCGGCAATGCGGCGCTGGCGCCAGGGCGCGGAGCGCGCGGAATTTCGCCGCATCGCGCCGGCCACCAGCGTCTATCGCACCGATGACGAACTTGATCCGCGTGCCGGAATTGCCCTGCATACGGTCACCACCTGCGACCTGGGCGATGGCACGCTGGATTGCCGCGCCACCGCCGTACTCGGTCCCGCCGGACGGGTCTTTCATGTCGCGGAGTCGTCCGTCTACGTCTGGACCAGCGGGCGTGCGCGGGTTGTACCCGGAGCGAGCCCGGCACCCGCGCAGGCCTCCGCGTCGGTTTTCCGGTTGCCGCTCGACGGTGGCGCGCCGACCGCGCTCAAGACGGCCGGCAGTCCGATCGACCAGTTTTCCTTTCTGGAGCGTGACGATCACCTGAACGTCCTGGTGCGCGCGCAGGGGCGCGGCGAGGCGATGTGGTCGGCCGAATCCGCTGCCGGTGACCTGGCGCTTCTACGGGTTCCCCTGGCCGCCTTTGGCGACGGTCGCGAGGCTGCGCCATCGTGGGCCTACAAGGCTCTCACGCGTGCCGACGGCGGCACGGTGCAGAACCGCTTCATCGGTGACCACCTGCTCTACGGCGCCGGCAATCCATGGGGCCGCGCGCGTCCCGGCGCGGCCCAGCCGGTGCAGGCGGTGCGCTATGCCGACGCCAGTCCGGCGCGTGCGATAACGCTGGGCCACGCGATCGATCGCATCGAGGCGCTCGGGAGCGACGCGGTCGTCGTCGGCAGCGCGGGTGCCGACCTCGTGTTCTCGACCCTGCGCCTGGCGCGCGAGCCGGTGCTCGCCCATCGCCTGGTGCGCGAGAACGCCGCGCAGGGCGAGACGCGCAGCCACGGCTTTTTCTACAGGCCCGCGGAAGCGCGCGCCGGGATCATCGGCCTGCCCATCGTCGGCGCGGGTCGTGCCGGACACCGGCAACTGGTCGAAGGGTCGGCGGCGATTGTCTACCTGCGCAATGAGGCGCTGCGCCTGTCCGAAATCGGCACCCTCGATGCCCGCGCGACTGACGGGCGCAACGACAATTGCCGCGCTTCTTGCATGGACTGGTACGGCAACGCGCGACCGCTCTTTTTGAGGAATCGCGTATTCGCCCTCATGGGCTACGAGATCGTCGAGGGGCGGATCAACGGCAATCGCATCGAAGAGATCGCGCGACTGAGCTTTGCCCCCGGGGCATTGGAGATCGCGCACTGATGCTGCCCGCGCGGGGTGCGGCTGCCCGTGCTCAATAATGTATATTTGTCCACTATTTGTCGATGATGGTGCAATGAGCGAGGCCCGATCCATGACCACGTCCGCCGAACGACGTCAGGCCGCAGCCGACAAACGCCGGCTCGAACCGACCCCTGCCGAAGCCGAACTCGAGCGCATCCTGTCCGGGGTCGGCGGCGGTGCGCTGGCCGGAGAGTTTCGCCGCGAGTGGTCCATCGGCGACTGGGTGGTGGACTTCTATATCCCGACGGTGCGCCTGGCCATCGAGGTCGATGGCGGATATCACCGCAACCCTGCACGCCGGCGCGCCGATCTGGCCAAACGGCGCGACCTGGAAGCGCGCGGCATCGTCGTGCTGCGCCTGGCCAACGCGGAGGTGTTCGGTGACCGCGAGCGCCTGCTCTCGCGCCTGCGCGCCGCCTGGCGCGCCGCGTTTGACAACGTGCGTCGTTATCCGCAGGCCCTGCGCGAGCCCGCTGGTGCGCTCTACGGGCCGGGCAGTTCAGCAGGCGCGGCTGCCGGCCCCAGGCGGCCAAAGCGCTGCATTTTGCGCTGTCGCAGTAGCGGTGCGATGGTGCGGCGCTGCGCGGGAGAACCCGCTATGAGCCAGGTCAATCGAACTTGATCTGGGCCGCCTTGATGACCCCGGCCCACTTGGTCATCTCCGTGCCTGCCTTGGCCGTGATCGCTTCAATCGTGCCGCCTGCGGTGACGATGCCCAGCGCCTGCAGGCGATCGCGCAGATCCGCCGCCTGCAAGAGCGCGTTGGTCTCGCGGTTGAGGCGTTCGATGGCTTCGCGCGGTGTGCCGGTGGGTGCGAAGAGGGTGTAGTTGGTCGCCGATTCGTAACCCGTCAGCCCGGCCTCGCTCATGGTCGGCACATCGGGCAGCATCGGCGCGCGCGCGCGGCTGGCCACCGCGAGCACGCGCAGCTTGCCGGCACGGATGTGCGGCAGGTGCGCCGGCAGGCTGTCGATCGACATTGGCACGCGCCCGGCAAGCAGGTCCGGCAGGAACTGCGCGGTGCCCTTGTAGGGCACATGCACCAGGTCGACGCCGGCCATCTGCTTGAACATCTCCGCGTTCAGATGCTGCAGGCCGCCGATGCCGGAGGATGCGAAGCTGAACTGGCCGGGCCTGGACTTGGCCAGCGCGATCAGTTCGGCCACCGTCTTGGGCGGGAAGTCCGCGTTGACCACCAATACCACCGTGCCGTTGGCGACCTCGACGATCTGTACAAAGTCGCGGCGCATGTCGAAGGACAGGTTCTTGTGCACGTGCGGCGCGATCGAATAGTCGACCACGCTGCCCATCATCACGGTGTAGCCGTCGGCGCTGCTCTTGGCCAGCGCCGCCGCACCGATGGTGGCACCGGCACCGGGCAGGTTCTCGACCGTGACCGGCTGGCCCAGACGGGCGGCCAGGCGCTCGGCGATCATGCGCGAGACCGTGTCGACCCCGCCGCCTGGCGGGTAGGGCGCGATCATCTTGAGCGGGCGCGCCGGCCAGGTCTGCGCTTCCACCAGGGATGCGCCGGTCCCCGCGACGCTGCAAAGTACTGCGAGTGCAGTTCCGGCGACAGCACGCGCAGAGCGGAGAATGGGTTGGAGTGCGGACAGGTGCAGCATGGACCAAGGCCTTTCTGTTGTTGATTCTGGATATGCGACCGCAGCGCGCCGCGCGGCGCATGGCCGCGCTCCGATGCGGCGCCTCATCGCGATTCGGGCGTGGCGACGCGCTAGAACAACTGCCAGGGCAGCGGGTCGAACGCATAGCCCTCGCCGGTCTTGCGCAAGCGGCCGATGCCGGGAAAGGCAACGTGCACCGCGGCAACCAGGATGTTCTCCTTCGCGGCCATGTCGAACAGCCGCGCGCGCGAGGCACGCGCAGCGTCCTGGTCGGAGTCGAAGGCCACGGTGATCTCCGGACGCGGAAACTGCACGGGGGCCACGTGCATGGCATCGCCCAGCGCCAGCAGGCGCGCGTCCCCTGATTGCACCATGTAGCAGCTGTGCCCGGGGGTGTGCCCCGCGGCAGCCACCGAGCGTATGCCGGCGGTCAATTCATCGCCCAGGGTGAAGGTCTGCAGCCGGTTGCCATAGGCCGCCAGTGCGCGCTCGGCGGCGACAAAGCGCGGCCGCTGGTTCTCCGGCGCCTTTGCCTTGTTCTCCGCGCTGCCCCAGAAATCGACATCAGGCTTGGCCACCCGCACGATGGCGTTGGGAAACATGCGCGTGCCTTCCGGCGTCACCGTTCCGTGCAGATGGTCGCCATGCATGTGGGTGATGTACACCTCGTCGATCTGGCCCGGCTCGATGCCGGCCGCGGCCAGGGCCTGCGGCAGGCGCCCCGCGCTCGGCCCGAGCATGCGCCCTCCGCCGGCGTCCAGCATGACGAGCTTCTCGCCGGTATTGACCAGAAAGGTATTGACCGGCAGGCGCATGGGGCCGGCAGGCCAGCCTCCGGCGGCAAGCAGTTGGCGGATCAGCGCGACATCACCGAGCAGCACCGTCGGCGGCACATCGATATAGCCGTCGAGAAGCGTGGTGACCTCGAAGCTGCCGAGCTTCATGCGATGGGCACTGACCATCTGCGCGCCCGTCATGGGGGCCTTCGCGGACGCCGCCTGCATGCAAAGGCCCAGGCCGGTAGCGGCCAGGAATTCACGTCGTTTCATGTCTTGCTCCGATTGAGAAAAAGTGAGGTTACGCCAGGTCTAGCCCGCGCGATTCGGCAACCTGCCGAGCGTCCGGCCAAGGATCGTCAGGTGTTGACGTAGGTGTTTGCGCCGTGCCGGTCGACACCGCGCATGAGCCAGACCGGGCGCACCGAATGATCGACAGTGCGTGCCTGCGCGCGCGCCTTTGCACGCGCCAGGTCGCGGTCAAAGAGGCTGGTGGTGGGCATGAAGCGCATGGTCATGCCGCGCCGCGAGCGCGGCGAGGTATTGGCCTCCGAACCGTGCAGCAGGTAGACGTCGTGCAGCGACATCTGTCCTGCCTTGAGGACGATGTCGGCGGCCTGGCTTTCGTCGAAGGTGTCCGGCTCTAGTTCCTGGGAAAGCGTGACATCGTCGGCATGGACGGTGCGATGCGCCTTCAACGCCTGGGTCTTGTGCGAGCCGCCGATCACGCGCAGGCAGCCGTTTTCACGGGTCGAGTCGTCCACCGCGAGCCACACCGTGCAGGTGGCCAGCGGCCGGATCGGCCAGTACTCGCCGTCCTGGTGCCAGGGCGTGCGCTTGCCGTTGCCGGCCGGCTTGGCGAAAAAGCTCATGTTCCACAACGCGATGTCCGGGCCGATCAGCTGCTCGACCATGTCGAGGATGGTCGCGTTGTGCGCGTAGTCGACGAATCCGCGGTCGAGGTCCAAAAGGGCGGGGCAGTAGTCGCGAAATTCCGGGTGGCCGGCCAGGAGGTCGGCGTGGCGCTTGCGGATCGACTCCAGCGCGTCATCCGGCACGCGGAAATCGGGGATCACGTAGCCGTCGCGGTGATACGTCGCGATCTCTTCTGCGCTCAGCATGGGGCTCCTCCTGACAAGCCGGCGATGTTAGCGTCTATGCATCGCAAACGCGATCCTGCGTTGACATAATCAATCGATTGATTTAGAATCATTCGATTGATTTTGATGCAGCGCACATGAACGCCGCCTTTGCCGCAGACCGTCCCGACGCCGAACCCACGCGCCAAAAGTTAGTACTTGCTGCTCTTAAACTCTTTGCGGAGAAAGGGTTTGAGGGAGCGTCGACGCGTGAAATCGCGGATGCGGCGAATGCCAATATATCGGCGATCCGCTATTACTTTGGCGACAAGGCGGGTCTGTACCGGGCTGCCTTTACCGAGCCTCTGGGTGAAAACGCGCACGCCTGTGCCGAAATCGCCACGGACATTCCACTGCTGCAAGCACTGCAGGCATTCTTTGCCGATTTTCTTGCCCCGCTCAAGCGTGGCGAGGCGATGCGCCTGGTCATGAAGCTGCACTTTCGCGAAATGATCGAACCGACCGGCGCCTGGGAAGAGGCGATCGAGGGCGAGATCAAGCCTTCCCACGAAGCTTTTGTGCGCATGCTGACGCGCCTGTTTCGCATGGATGCGCCTGACCTGGACGTGCAGCGTCTGGCGTTTTCGGTGGTCGGGATGGCGGTGCACTACTACGTCGGGCAGGGCATTGTCGATGCGATCGCGCCGGAAATCCTGGATGGCGAAGAGGCGATCGACGCCCTGGCGGAGCGCCTGGCGCAGTACGCGGCGGCCATCATCGACTCCGAGGCAATGCGGCGCGGCGTTGCCATCGAGGTCGCAGAGGTGCGGGCATGAGCGCGCCTACCGCAAGGAAGGGTGGCGTCCGCAGCGTCGTGCTGGCACTTGTCGCCTTGCCGCTGGTTGCAGGGTGCGCGCTCACCGGCGGCCTCTTTGGTACTGTCGGACCGGAGTACCGCGTGCCGCAACCGTTGGCGACGCAGTGGCACGCTCCCAGGGCGCACGGCGGTGACGCCGATGCGCTCAAGTCCTGGTGGCGCCGCTTCGACGATCCGGTATTGATTGAACTGATCGATGCGGCCCAGCAGGCCAGCGCGACCCTGGTACAGGCCGCGGCACGCATCGAGCGCGCGCGCGCCGAGGCGATCGCAGCTGGCGTTGCCGGCAACCCCTCGCTGGACGGGACCGCCGGGGCCAGCCGGTCAGCGTTCAGCTTCGGCGGGCCGGCGGTGCTGCGCACCCAGGCGCAGATCGGCGTGCAGAGCAGCTGGGAGATCGATCTCTTCGGTGGCCTGGCGCGCCAGCGCCAGCAGGCGCAGGCCTCGCTCGAGGCCAGCACCGCGTCCTGGCACGATGCCCGCGTTGCCCTGGCTGCCGAGACGGCGAACGCCTATGTGAATTTCCGCGCCTGCGAAATGAACGTCGAACTGGCGCGGCTGGATGGTGCTTCACGCGCCGAGACCGCGCGTGTGACCGGCATTGCGGCGGGTGCAGGCTTGCACGCGCCTGCCAGCGCCGCGCTTGCGAGTGCCAGCGCCGCCGACGCGGCGGCCACCCTCGCGCAGCGTCGCGCCCAGTGCGAGATCGACATCAAGGGTCTGGTTGCATTGACCGCGATGGACGAAGCCGCGTTGCGTCAGCGCCTGGCGCGCAAGCCCGGCGAGGCGCCGCGCCTGCCCAGGCCGGCCGCTTTCGCGGTTGAAGCCGTGCCGGCGCGCGTGCTGGCGCAGCGCCCGGACCTGGCCGCCGCCGAGCGCGAGGTCGCCGCCGCCAGCGCCGCGATCGGCGTTGCTGAAGCACAGCGCTATCCGCGCCTGTCCCTGGCCGGCAACATCACGCCGACCCGATCGCGTCTCGACGGTAGTCCTGCCATCAGTGTGCGCACCTGGTCGATCGGACCTTCGCTGACTCTGCCGCTGGTCGATGGTGAGCGCCGCGCAGCCAACGTGGATGCAGCGCGCGCCGAGTACGCGTCGGCCGAAGCCGCGTTCCACGCCAGGGCACGACAGGCGGTGCGGGAGGTCGAGGAGGCCCTGGTGCGCATCGCATCGGCCGGCGAAAGAATGGAGCAGGTGCGCAGTGCCGCTGCCGGCTATGGGCAAAGCCTCGCCGCAGTGCAGACACGTCAGCGCGCCGGGTTGGCAGCCTTGGCCGAACTCGAGGATGCGCGGCGGATCTCGCTGGCAGCCCAAGGCGCGGTGGTCGCCACTGAATATGAAGCAACCGCCGCCTGGGTAGCGCTGTACCGCGCTGTCGGTGGCGATTGGGATGCGCGCATCGAGGCGCCAGCCAGACGCAGCAAGGAATGAATATGAAATACAGACGCAAACTTTCGATTCTTGCCGCCGTTCTCGCGGCAGCCTTGCCGCAATTTGCGGCGTATCCCGTCGCGGCTCAGGACAAGGACGCAGCCAAGGCCGCGTCGACCGGCGACACCAAGGGTGCCACCGCCCGTGGTCCCGCCAAGCCCGCGCTCACCGTGACCCTGGTGCAGCCGGTCTCGCGTGACCTGCCGGTGCGCTTGGCTGCCAATGGCAGCATCGCGGCCTGGCAGGAGGCGATCCTGGGCGCCGAAGCCAACGGCTTGCGTCTCCTGGAAGTGCGTGCGCAGGTCGGCGACGCGGTCAGGCGCGGCCAGGTGCTGGCGGTGTTCGCCAGCGAGACGATCGCCGCCGATCTCGCGCAGGCGCGCGCCGTGCTGGCCGAGGCCGAGGCAGCCTACGCCGACGCGCGCCAGAACGCCGAGCGCGCGCAGTCGATCGCCGGCAGCGGCGCGCTCTCCGCGCAGCAGGTCGCGCAGTACGCCACGGGCGAGAAGACCGGATTTGCGCGCGTCGAGTCCGCGCGCGCGCAACTGGCGGCGCAACAGCTGCGCATGAACCACACCCAGGTGCGTGCCAGCGACGACGGCGTCATCTCGGTGCGCAGCGCGACGGTCGGCGCAGTCGTGCCGCAGGGCCAGGAATTGTTTCGCCTGATCCGCAAGGCGCGCCTGGAGTGGCGCGGCGAAGTCACGGCCGGGGAGTTGTCGCGCTTGAAACCCGGCGTGGGTGTGGGCGTCAGCGCGACCGGGCTTGCGGCCATCGAGGGCCGTGTGCGCGTGATCGCGCCTACGGTCGATCCGGTGACGCGCAACGCGCTGGTCTATGTCGATTTGCCGGATGCGGCGCGCAAGGGTTATCGACCGGGCATGTTCGCGCGTGGCGAATTCACCTTGGGCGCGACCGGTGCCCTGACCCTGCCGCAGGACGCGGTGGTGATGCGCGACGGTTTTGCGTGGGTGTACCGGGCCGGTGCGGCAGATGCAGGCGGCACGCGCGTGGCGCGCATCAAGGTCGAACTGGGGCGCCGCGTCGATGACCGCATCGAAGTGCTTGCCGGTCTCAAGCCCGAGGATCGCGTCGTCGCAGCCGGCGCCGCGTT
Source organism: Burkholderiales bacterium (assembly GCA_046160545.1). GTDB lineage: Bacteria > Pseudomonadota > Gammaproteobacteria > Burkholderiales > JAEUOS01 > JAEUOS01. The sequence continues at coordinate 1,212 of JBJXGS010000258.1, read as the reverse complement.
CCTGGCCGACGGTGACCTGGTCAAGGTCGCGCGATGAACGTCTCCGCATGGTGCATCCGCAACCCGGTTCCGGCGCTGATGGTCTTTGTCATCCTGACCTTTGCCGGCCTCTTGTCGTTTGCCACGATGAAGGTGCAGAATTTTCCGGACCTGGATGTGCCGACCATCAACGTCACCGCGACCCTGCCCGGCGCGGCGCCGGCGCAGCTGGAGACCGACGTGGCACGCAAGATCGAGAACTCGATTGCGACGCTGCAGGGCTTGAAGCACATCTATACCAAGGTGCAGGACGGCACGGTCACCATCAGTGCCGAATTCCGCCTCGAGAAGCCGGTCCAGGAGGCGCTCGACGACGTGCGCTCGGCGGTCGCGCGCGTGCGCGCCGACCTGCCAGGCGACCTGCGCGACCCGATCATCACCAAGCTGGACCTGTCGGGTGCGCCGATCCTGGCTTACACGGTTGCGTATCCGCGCTACGACGACGAGGCGCTGTCCTGGTTTGTGGAAGACACCATCGTCAAGCGCCTCTTGCTGGTGCGTGGCGTCGGCGCGGTCAATCGCGTCGGCGGCGCCACGCGCGAAATTGGCATCGCGCTGGACCCGGCGCGCCTGGCGGCTTTCGGACTGTCGGCCGGGGAAGTGTCGCGCCAGCTGCGCGCCACCCAGCAGGAGGCAGGTGGCGGGCGCGTGGACTTCGGCACCGGCGAGCAGGCAGTACGCGCTTTAGGCAACCTGACCAGCGCCGCCGAAGTGGCGCGCCTGGAACTCGCCCTGCCCGGCGGGCGGCGCGTGCGCCTGGAGGAGGTCGCGCGGGTGACCGACGGCGTCGCCGAGACGCGCAGCCTGGCACTTCTGGACGGCAAGCCGGTGGTCGGCTTCGAGGTCACGCGCAGCCGCGGCGCCTCCGAGGTCGAAGTCGGTGCAGGCGTGCGCGCGGCATTGAAGGAACTGTCGGCCGCGCACCCGGAGATGAAGCTCACCGAGGCGTTCGATTTCGTCACCCCGGTGGACGAGGAATTCCACGGTTCGATGCTGCTGCTTTACGAAGGCGCGATTCTCGCGGTGCTGGTGGTGTGGCTTTTTTTGCGCGACCTGCGCGCGACCTTTGTATCCGCGGTGGCGCTGCCACTGTCGGTGATCCCGGCCTTCATCGGCATGCACTGGTTTGGCTTTTCGCTCAACGTGGTGACGCTCCTGGCGCTCTCGCTGGTG
>JBJXGS010000257.1:0-20251 GCA_046160545.1 Burkholderiales bacterium | reverse complement strand
TAAGTCCCGGCCTTGTTGTAGGCCTTCATGAACGAGCGCGGAAAGTTGTCCCTGCCCTGGCTCATCTTGGTCAGGTCGAAGTCGCCATTGCCATATTCGACACGCAGGCCGCAGATGCCCTCGTCGTCCCCCTCGACGATCACCTTGACCTGGGCGCCAACCTGCGCCGATGCCGGTTCAACCTTGACGGCGCGGATGGTTCCGGAATGCGCGATTCCGCTCATGGCCAGGGCGGCAAGCAAAGCGGCCCCTGTAGCGATTCGTTTTTCAAAATGGTGCATCACTTGTTTTTCCCCCAATATAAATGGCGACCCGCGGCGGATTCCGCGGTCACCCGGATCGGGCGTGTTACGCACGCCAGGTCCGTACCAACTACCCGTTGCTCCAGACCGGTTGCCCCTTGCACTCGCGGGCGATGCCGGCCAGGATGCCCTCATGTAACGCAGACTCGGCTGGATCGGCTGACATCACCAGCGCCGCGACCAGCTGGCCGCTGGCCGACAGCTGACCGACTGCGGACTCGCCGGCGGCGTCAACAGCCAGCGTTTCCTGACCGCGAGTCATCGCCAGGTAAACCTCCGCCAGGAGCTGCCCGTCCAGCAAAGCGCCGTGCAAGGTGCGGTGGGCATTCGAAATGCCGTAACGATCGCACAACGCATCCAGATTGTTGCGCTTGCCGGGATGGCGCTCCTTGGCCAGCGCGAGCGAGTCGACGACGCTGCTGACATGGCGGCGGAACGGCGCCAGATCGCAGCGCGCCAGCTCGGCATCCAGGAAAGCCAGGTCGAACGGCGCGTTGTGAATGATGATCTCGGCGCCAGCGACGAAGTCCAGGAGTTCCTGTGCGATCGCGGCGAAACGCGGTTTGTCGGCCAGGAAATCGCGCGTCAGTCCGTGCACCTCCAGGGCGGCTTCGTCGCTGTCGCGCTCGGGATTCAGGTAATGATGCAGGGTGTTGCCACTGGGGCGTCGGTTGACGAGTTCGACGCAGCCGATCTCGACAATGCGGTGCCCGAGCGCGGGTTCCAGCCCGGTGGTTTCGGTGTCTAGTACGATCTGGCGCATGCTGCGGTCAGTGCGCGGGCACGGTCTCGCCGGACACGGTCGCCTCGGCAGGCGTGTGCCGCCGTCCCGACAGGTAGGTGTAGACCACGGGCACGACCAAAAGCGTCAGTATGGTCCCGAGACTCATTCCACCGACGATCACCCAGCCGATCTGCTTGCGTGACTCCGCGCCGGCGCCGTGCGACAACGCCAGTGGCACCGCGCCCAGCACCATCGCGCCGGTGGTCATGAGGATGGGTCGCAGGCGCAGCACCGAGGCCTCGACGACCGCGTCCATGAGTGCCACGCCCTGATCGCGCAGCTGGTTGGAGAATTCCACGATCAGGATGCCGTGCTTGGTAATCAGTCCCACCAGGGTGATGAGTCCGATCTGGCTGTAGATGTTGAGGGTGCCGTCAGTGGCCCACAGCGCCAGCAGCGCCCCGGTCATCGAAAGCGGCACCGAGAGCATGATCACGAACGGATCGATGAAGCTCTCGAACTGACCGGCCAGCACCAGGTAGATGAACGCCAAGGCCAGCGCGAAGGTCAGGTAGATGCTGCCGGACGAATTGCGGAATTCGCGCGACTGGCCATTGAGGTCGGTCGCCACGGTCTCGGGCAGGGTCCGCTTGGCCGCGTCCGACATCGCCGCGAGCGCCTCACCCATGGTATAGCCGGGCGCCATGGTGCCTGTCACCGTGACTGCGCGGATGCGATTGAAGTGGTTGAGCGATTGCGGCGACACGCCCTCGCGCACCGACAGCAGGTTGGAAAGCTGCACCATTTCGCCACCGCGAGCGCGCACATAAATATCGCTGATGTCGGTATTTGTGGTGCGGTCGCGCGGCGTTACCTGCACGACCACGTCGTACTGCTCGCCGTCGCGCTTGAAGCGCGTCACCTGCCGCCCGCCAAGCATGGTCTCGAGCGTACGCCCGACCACATCGACGGGCACACCGACATCCGCCAGCTTCTCACGGTTGACCGCCACGCGCAGTTCCGGAGTGTTCAGACGCAGATCGGTCTGCAGGTTGAGGATGTTCGGGTTCTTCTGCAGCTCGCCCATAAAGCGCTCCACCATGCGCTGCAGTTCGACATAGGGCACCTGCGCCATGATCACGAACTCAAGCGGCGTGGATCGCGGCGACTGCCCAAGGGAGGGCGGATTGGTGGGAAACGCCAACACGCCGGGGATGCCCATGAATTTGGGCAGCAGTTCACGCGTGATGTCCTGCTGCCTGCGCTCCCGCTCGTCCCAATGCTTGAGGCGCACGATGGCAACGCCGTCGGTCACCGTCGGAAAACCGGCTACGGTCTGGAACGCGTGCGCCTCGGGGATCTTGGCGTACTCGGCCTCGATGGGCAGCATGTTTTGCGCAGTGAAGCTCGGTGTCGAGCCCTGCGGCGCCGTGACGATGCCGAAGATCACGCCGCGGTCTTCGGTGGGTGCAAGCTCGGATTTCTGCATCGAGAACAGCCACGCCATGGCGCCTATGCAGGCCAGCCAGGCCAGCATGACCAGCCAGCGCATTTTGAGTGCACCAATCAGGACACGACGGTAGCCGCGCGTGAGCGCGCCGAGAAAGCCCTCGATGAGCATGAAGGCGCGGCCGTGCTTGGTTTCGTGCTTGAGGAGCAGCGAACACATCATCGGCGAAAGTGTCAGTGCCACAAAGCCCGAGACGAGGACCGCACCCGCCAGCGCCAGCGCGAACTCGATGAACAGGCGCCCGGTGCGGCCGGTGGCAAAGCCAAGTGGCGCATACACCGCTGCAAGCGTCAAGGTCATGGCCACCACCGCAAAACCGATCTCGCGGGCCCCCTTGAACGCCGCCTGCATGCTTGACATGCCCTCTTCGACATGACGATGGATGTTCTCCAGCATCACGATCGCGTCGTCAACCACCAGGCCGATGGCCAGCACCATCGCCAGCAGTGTCAGGGTGTTGATCGAAAAGCCGAACATGTACATCAGTGCGAAAGTACCGACCAGCGAGACCGGGATGGTCACCAGCGGTATCAGCGTCGCACGCAGACTGCGCAGGAAGAAGAAAATCACCAGCACCACCAGAGCGACCGCCTCTACGATGGTCTTGAAGACCCCCTTGATGGACTCGTCGATGAACACCGATGAGTCGTAGGCGATGTTGAGTTTCAGTCCTTCCGGAAGGGTCGGGTTGATCTTCTCGACCTCGGCGCGCACCGTCTTGGACAACTCCAGCGGGTTGGCGGTCTGCTGGCGGATCACACCGATATTGATTGCCGGCGTGCCTTTGTAGCGAGCGATGACACGCTCGTCGAGCGCGCCCAGGCCCACCGTGGCGACATCCTTGATGCGCACCGGATAGCCATTGACGTTCGCGACCACGACGTTCTCAAACTGCCCGCGCGCCTGCAGGTCGGTCTGCGAGACGATCGTGAACTCGCGCGAGCGCGACTCGATACGTCCGGCGGGGATCTCGACATTCTGGCGCCGCAGCGCATCCTCGACGTCCTGCGGCGTCAGGCGGTAGGCGGCCAGGCGATCGCGATCGACCCAGATGCGCATCGACATCGCGCGTTCACCGAAAATGCGCACGTCGGCCGCACCGGGCAGCACCGACATGCGCGGCTTGATGTAGCGGGTGATGTAGTCGGAGGTCTCCATCGGCGAAAGCGTCGTGGACTCGACCGCAATCCACACCACCGGAAAGGACTCGGCCTCGACCTTGGCGATGACCGGTTCGTCCGTACCCACGGGCAGCTTGGCGCGCACACGCGACACCTTGTCGCGCACGTCGGCGGCGGCCGAATCAGGCTCGCGCGAGAGGCGAAAGCGCACGTTGATCTGGCTGGTCTCGGAACGACTGCGCGAGGTCATGACCTCGACGCCTTCGATGCCCGAGAGCGAATCCTCGAGCACCTTGGTCACCTGCGACTCGATGACTTCGGCCGACGCCCCCTTGTAGGTGGTATTGACCGAAACCACCGGCTCGTCGATGCGCGGGTACTCGCGCACTGTGAGTCGCTCGTAGGAGATCGCGCCGATCAATAGCACCGACAGCGAGAGGACGGTCGCGAATACCGGTCGCTTGATGCAGATTTCGGAAAGAATCATGCTCCCCCCTTGCCCGCCATTCCTGCAGGCGCTGCGGCAGGCGTACCTGGCGGCTTGCCAGGTACGCCCGGTGTACCAACTCCGTCGGCCTTGGGTGCCTCCGCGGCGGCCCCACCCTTGCCAGCGCTGCCGCCGGGCGGGCCCTTCGCAGTACCATCGGGTGCCGCGCCTTTCGCTTCGGCTTGCGCAGGCGCGCCCTTGCCCGGTGCGCCCGCGGGGGCGCCGGGCGCACCCGCAGGCCCACCCTTGCCGGGCGGCCCGCCGGCACCGGCAATACGCACGTTGACGCCCTCACGCAGGCGCAACTGTCCGGCCACGACGATGGTGTCATCCTTGGCAACGCCGGACAGAACCTCGACCTGCCCGTCCCGGCGCTGGCCGATGTCAACCCGCGCACGCTGTGCACGCCCTTCGACGACTTTGAAGACGAACTGCTCGCCGCCTTGCGGCACCAGCGCGGTCTCTGGTACCACGACGGCTTCCTTCTGGTCATCGAACAAGAGGCGCACCCGCGCAAACATGCCGGGGCGCAGCTTGCCCTCGGGGTTGCGCACTGTGGCGCGGATCACGATCGAGCGCCCGGCGGCGTCGAGGAGGGGATTGATCGCGAAGACGCGGCCCTCATAGTTGCGCCCGGGCATCGCATCGAGAGAGAACTGCAGGGACTGACCTACCTTGGTCTGCGAAAGGAACATTTCCGGGATGCGAAAGTCCACCTTGAGCGGATCGATGGACTCCAGGTTGACCATATCCTGGCCTTCGCGCAAGTAGTCGCCGACCGAGACGGTGCGCAGGCCGATCACGCCGGAAAAAGGCGCACGGACCTCGAATCTGGCCAAGCGCGCCTCGACAAGCTTGGCTGCCGCCTCGCTGACCTTGAGGCCGCTGTCAGCCTCGTCGCGCGCCTGGGCACTGACAAAGCCTTTTTTCTCCAGGTCGCGGGAACGCTCGAACTTGGTCTTGGCCAACGCCAGGTTGGCCCGCGCCTGTTCCATCTCCGCGCGAGTGACCGAATCATCGAAACGCACCAGCACGCGACCTTTGGTGATGCGCTCACCCTCCTTGAAAAGGATTTCGCTGATGCGACCGGAAACCTCCGGGCGCAGGGTGACGGACTCGTCGGAGCGCAGGCTGCCGACCGCAGTCGTACTTACCGCCAGCGATTGCATGGCCGCCTTGACGACCTCGACCGCAGCCGGCGGGCCGCCCGCCCCGCCGGGCCCGCCCTTCCCCGGTGCGCCACCGGCCCCAGGTGGACCACCATTCGTTCCCTTTCCTGGGCCGGCTGTGCCGGAAGATCCTGCGGGCGCCGCATCGGCCTTGCCGGACGGCGCCTGTGCGGAAGTCGGGCCCGCCTTGTTGTAAAGGAAAACACCTCCGCCACCCACGAGAGCAGCCGCGATCACGCTGGGAATGAGAATTTTGGCGGTCGAAGTCATGGTCACCAGATAAGGCGAGGGCGCGCTGTCACAGGGCACCTAGTTGGACATCGCAACGTCAGGACAGACGCGCATTTCGATAGACTGCTGAAAGATAGCACGTCAAGGCATTCCCAGATTCCGTCACGCGGCCGAGCGGGTGGCAACCGGCCTCTCGTCGATCGGCAGATGTAGCAGCGCAGCAACGACGCCAAGCCCTGCACAGACCATCCAGGACAGGGTATAGCTGCCGGTGGCATCGAAAAGTGCGCCGCCCATCCAGGCACCCAACGCACTGCCGATCTGATGGCACAGGAACACCATCCCGGCGAGCATGGACAGGTAGCGAACGCCAAAGACCTGTGCGACCAGCCCGTTGGTCAAAGGCACAGTCGACAGCCATAAACTTCCCATTGCAAGCGCGAAGGCGTAGACCGACCAAGGAGTGAGCGGCACTGCCAGAAATGCCAGGATGAACACTGCGCGCAGTGCATAGATCACCGACAGCAGGTGGCGCTTGGGCCGACGCGCACCCTGCATGCCCCACCAGTAGGTCCCGGCGACGTTCGACGCGGCGATCAGCACCAGGGCTACGACCGCGACCTCAGCGCCCATGCCCTTGTCGCGCAGGTAGGCAGGCAAGTGCAGCCCGATGAACACTACCTGGATGCCGCAGACGAAGAAGCCCAGGCACAGCAGAATGAAGCCGCGCTCGCGCAGCGCTTCCTTTAGCGCCTGGCTGACCGACTGCTCCTGCAGAGCCGGTCCGACGGCGCGCGCGGGCTCGGCCAGCGCAATGGCAAGCGGCGCGACCGCCAGCATGGCCAGCGCCGATGCCCCCAGCGCCGCACCCCAGCCCCAGGTGCCAATCAACCATTGCAGGATGGGAACCAGGTAGAACTGGCCGAAGGCGCCCAGCGCGCCGGAAATCGCCAGCGCCTGCTGGCGTTGCTCCGGCGGAGTGGCACGGCCGATTGCCCCCGTGATCACCCCGATGGTGCAGCCGCCCTGGGCGATGCCTATGAGAGCGCCCCCGGTCAGCCACAATGCAAGGGGTGTGGTCGCATGCTGCATGCCGAAAAATCCCAGGGCATACAACACGCAGGTTGCGGCCACGACCCGCCCGCTGCCGTACTTGTCGGCCAGCATTCCCAGGAGCGGCGCCGAGATGCCCCACATGAGGTTCTGCACCGCGAAGGCCAGTGAAAAATTTTCGCGCGACATGCCCAGATCGGCGGTCATCGGGGTGAGCAGGAGCCCCATGCCATGGCGCAGACCCACCGAGAAATTGACCACCAGTGCACCTGCCAGCAACACCACCACCGGCGTGCGCCAGCTGCTTGCCTGCGAATGCCCGTTCATCGAGGCGCCATCGGGTCAAAAGGCAGTATTTCAGGACCGAACGCGAGGTCAGTGCTCGGCAGCATCAAGGCAAGGGCGCTGGAGAAGCGCCTGTCACGGTCCCGGCACGCGGCAAGCGCGCGGGCGGCAACCATCACCGCCGGCCTGCGCCAGCGTATCACGGGGGTCATGGAAAGGACAAATCGAGGGCGAAACAGGATACATGTTACGCCGAATCCTGCGCAGGCCAGGCCTACGGTCGTAGAATCGCCCGTGCTATCGACAGTAAGGAGCACACTGTGAATGCCCCCGTTGAACACGCCCTGATCGCGCAACTCGAAGCGCGCGCCGCCGCGCTGGAATCCCAGGTGATCGCCTGGCGCCGTGACCTGCATGCCCACCCGGAGCTTGGCAACCAGGAGGTTCGCACCGCCGCCATCGTCGCAGCGCATTTGCGTGCCTTGGGATTAGACGAAGTGCGCGAAGGCGTGGCCGTCACAGGCGTGGTCGGGCTTCTCAAGGGCGCGCTGCCCGGCCCCTGCATCGCGCTGCGCGCCGACATGGACGCCCTGCCGGTCACCGAAGAGGTCGATGTGCCTTTCGCTTCCAAGGCTCGTGCGCAATGGAATGGCGAGGAGGTCGGCACCATGCATGCCTGCGGCCACGACTGCCACGTCGCGATCTTGATGGGTGTGGCCCAGGTACTGGCGCAGTCGCGCGACCGCCTGGCCGGCTCGGTCAAGTTCATTTTCCAGCCGGCCGAAGAAGGGCTGCCAGACTACGCCAAAGGTGGCGCGCGCCTGATGGTCGAAGAGGCGGTACTGGAAAATCCGCGCCCGGACGCGATCTTCGGCCTGCACGTGATCTCGTCCCTGAACGCCGGCAAGATCGGCTATCGGCCCGGCGCGATGATGGCGTCGACCGACAACTTCTGGATCAAGGTGCGCGGGCGCCAGACCCATGGCGCGATGCCCTGGCTGGGCGCCGACCCGGTGGTCGCCTCCGCCCAGGTGGTGCTGGGCCTGCAGACCCTGGTTTCGCGCCAGATCGACATCATGCACGAGCCTGCGGTGGTGACTGTCGGCATGATCCACGGCGGCGTGCGCGAGAACATCATTCCCGATCAGGTGGAGATGCGCGGCACCTTTCGCACCTTCGATGAAAACCAGCGCGAGATGATCCGCGAGCGCATCGCCGACACGGCCACCAACATCGCCTGCTCGTGCCACATGCGCGCCGAGGTCGGCACCACGCGCGGCTATCCGGTCACGATCAACGATACGCGCCTGACCCTGTGGAGCCTGCCCACCCTGACCCGTGTCGCGGGCGACGACGGCGTCGTGCACGTGCCCAAGACAGGCGGCGGCGAGGACTTTTCCTACTTCCAGAAGGAGATTCCCGGGGTCTTCTACTTCATCGGCATCACCCCGCGCGAAGAAGATCCGTCACGCGCGCCAGCCAACCATTCACCGCGCTTCTATGTTGATGAGTCCGGCTTGCTTTTGGGGCTGCGGCTCCTTTTGAACCTGGTTGTCGACTACGCAGCGAACCCGGTCAAGCGATGAACACGCGGATTCGATCCGCCGAGGCGCGTGACGAGGCGCCGTGGCGCAAGCTGTGGGCAGGCTATTGCACGTTCTACGAGATCGCGCTGCCCGAGACCACTACTGATTTCACCTGGCGACGCATCATGGACCCGGCATCGCCGGTGCGCGCGATCGTCGCCGAAGACGACGCCCATGGCGTGATCGGCATCTGCAACTACATCCTGCACGAGAACACCTGGGAGACCACCCCGGTGTGCTACCTGGAGGACCTTTTCGTCGACCCGCAGCGGCGCGCGGCCGGCGTGGGCGCCCGGATGCTCGACTGGATGGTCGCGCGCATGGCCGCTGAAGGCTGGTCGCGCCTCTACTGGCGCACCCGCGAGACCAACTACCGGGCCCGTGGCCTCTACGACAAATACGTGCAGCGCGACGGATTCGTCACCTACGTGGTGCGCCCGCGTCCATCGCAGCCGGCCTAGAACGGCCTTCCCGCATTGGCCTGCCTAGCGCGATTCGCCCGGCATCGGGTTCAATGGCTTGAGCGGCTGGTGGGTCGAATTTGCTGCGTCGTTGGCAGCGCGCGCGCCACCCACTGCGTTGTTGATGCGAAACGCATCGCGCGCGGCCTCGCGGTTGTAGCGCCCGTAGGGAACCGCGCCACCCGGCGTCACGACCACTCCCGAGCCTTGCGAATATGGAAGTACGCCGGTGCCGCCCCAGGAGGGCGCGGGGTGGCCGTAGGGCGCGGACGGCGTACCCGGTTGCACCAGTTCGACGGGGCCGTTGCCGTACGGCGCATACGCGGTCTGCGCCGCAACCGTCTGGGCCAGGAGCGTGGCTGCAACAAGTGTCAGAAACCGGGTGGCATTCATGGCGGGGACCCTTGGCTTGGATGTATGCAACCAGTATGACAGGACGCCGCCGTGGCCGCACCGTTCCGTCGCGCCCTACTGTGCACTAACGCACGCTCTCGACGCCAAGGTTGGCCAGCGCGTCGGCCCGCTCGTTGCCGGGGTCACCTGCGTGCCCCTTCACCCAGCGCCAGTCGACCTGATGGCGCGCCGCCGCGGCTTCGAGAGCGCGCCACAGGTCCTCGTTCTTGACCGGCTGCTTGTCCGCGGTTTTCCAGCCGCGCCGCTTCCAGCCATGAATCCACTCGGTGATGCCCTTCTGCACATAGCTGGAGTCGGTGTAGAGCACCACGTCGCTGGGCTTCCTGAGCGCGTTCAAGGCCTCGATGACCGCAGTCAGCTCCATGCGGTTGTTGGTCGTCGCGGGAACGCCGCCGTGCAGTTCCTTGTGATGGCCGGCCGAGGCCAGGAGCGCCCCCCAGCCGCCCGGTCCCGGATTGCCCTTGCAGGCACCGTCGGCGTGGATGACGACCTGCGGCCGCGCTTCTTCAGTCATCGGCCAGGAGCGCGTGACGCGGCGCCGGCGGGCCGCAGCGTTCGACCGCCTGCGATGCCGTGGGCGCCAGCAGGCGGGCCGGCGCACGCAGTGGACGCCGCGCCGGTGTGATCACGCGCATGCCGGCCACCCGCTTGCGCGCGACCAGCACATAGGCGGCGCCGGCCACCGGCCACCAGCGCGAACCGGCCTTTTCGAGGAAACCGAAGCGGGCCAGCCAGCGCTCGGATTCGAATGGTGGACGGTAGCAACCGTAGCGCCCCCCGCGTACTTCGAAGTTGAGGAGCTTCAGCCAGTCCTTCAAACGCAGGACGCCGACGTATTCGGCACCCCAGGGCGGCACTTCGCTGCTTCCGGCCAAGCGGCGCGCTCCCCACAGGCTGACCGGGTTGAAACCGGTCACGACCAGCACGCCATCCGGCCGCAGCACCCGCTCGGCCTCACGCAGGGTCTGATGCGGGTCGAATGCCTCTTCCAGAAGGTGCGGCAGCAGCAGCAGGTCGACGGACTCCGAGGCGACCGGCAGGTCGTCGGCGTGTGCCAGCAACTGCCCTGCCCCGGTCGGACCGGCGCGAAAGCGCCAGGGCATGCGACTGGCCGCCAGAAGGTCTATGCCAGGCAGGCCGACCTGCAGCGCGAAATAGCCGAACAGGTCAGCAATGGTTCCTTCCAGGCATTGCCGTTCCCATTCCAGGATGTAGCGCCCGGCCGCAGTGTGGAACCAGGCTTCCAGCGAGCCGGCCACGGCGGTGCTTTTCGCGGTATCTTCGGGGTGCGGCGACGGGGTATCCAAGGAACGGCCTCGAGTCGGGACTTTGGTGCAGCAATGCTTGCCGGCGGGGCAGTTTATCCCAGGCCTTGCAAGGCGGTTGTGCCGGCCTGGGCCCGGATCCATCACGGGCTTGGTTAAAATCCGCTTTATCAAATAAAATCATGGGTTTGTCGTCGCTATCTGATTGACACCCTCAAGAGTTGCGACTACCATGCGCACCAACCATGGAGGTGCTTTGCCGATGCCGGCATTCCTGACCCGATTCGCCGTCGTTGGCGGTGCTCTCATCCTGACCGCCTGCGCCGGCATTGAGCCGTTGCGCGATACCGCCGAGCAGGAAGCGACCTCCCGGTCGACGTTGACGTTTGTCGCGCCTCCAGCCCAGACGCCCGCCGCGACCGCGATAGCGCCAGAAGAAGTTCTCATGAGCGCGGTCGCCAACGTCGACGTGAGCAGCAGGTCAGCGCAGGACCTGTGGCAGCGCCTACGCAACGGATTTGCGATGCCGGACCTGGCGAACCCCGCCGCGCAGGAACGCACCGCCTGGTATGCGGCGCGCCCCGATTACCTGCGTCGCAGCTTTGAGCGCGCCCGCCCCTTCCTCTTCCACATCGTCGAGGAGATCGAGCGCCGCGGCATGCCCACCGAACTCGCCTTCCTGCCCTTGGTGGAATCGGCCTATAACCCGCGCGCGGTGTCGCCGGCCCAGGCCGCCGGCATGTGGCAGTTCATCCCCTCGACCGGCAAGCACTACCAGCTGACCCAGGACTGGTGGCGCGACGACCGACGCGACGTCATCGCCTCGACCAACGCAGCGCTCGATTACCTGCAAAAGCTGCACGACATGTTCAAGGACTGGCATCTGGCGCTGGCGGCGTACAACTGGGGCGAAGGCGCGGTTTCGCGCGCCATCGAACGCGCGCGCGCCAAGGGTGAGCCAACCGACTATGCCAACCTGCGCATGCCGGCCGAGACTGCCGGTTATGTCCCCAAGCTGCAGGCGATCAAGAACATCGTCCTGCGCCCCGATACATACAACGTCGCCTTGCCGCGCGTCGCCAACGAGCCGGCCATCGCAACAGTCGTCAAGACGCGCGACATCGACGTGCGTACCGCAGCACGTTTGGCCGAAATGCCAATCGAGGAATTCGTCGCCCTGAACCCGTCACACAACCGGCCGGTGATCCCGGGGGCCAACCGCCCCATCATTGTCCTGCCGGTGGCCAAGGTCGAGACCTTTCGCCAGAACCTCGAGGCCAGCGGCGAGAAGCCGCTTTCGACCTGGCAGACCTATCTGGTCAAGGCGGGCGAAAAGCTGGAACAGATCGCGGCCCGCTTTCGCATCGATTTGGGTGAACTCAAGTCGATCAACTCGATCGCGCCCCGCGCACGCGTCGCTGTCGGCCATACCCTGATCGTTCCCAAGGACGCCAAGCAGACCGAAGCCGCCCTGCCTGCCCGTGTCGACCAGCCGGCAGCGCTGGCCGAAGAACGCATTGCGCGCAAGGCCTACGTCGTCAAGAAAGGCGATACCCTGTTCGGCGTCGCGCGCGCCCACAAGGTCAGCGTCGAGGACCTGAAACGCTGGAACCGTGGCGTGCAGTCGCTCGCGCTGGGCCAGAAACTTGTCATCGAGTCGACAGTCGCAGTCAGCCCCGCCAAGCAGCGCGCCGCCGGTCCGGCCAAGAAAAAAATCGCCGCTGCCAAAGGCAAGCGTTCGGTGCGCACCGCCAAACGCTGATATATGCGCCGGGCAGCGCCCGGCGAGCGCGCCCCGACCCGTTCTGCGCAGCGCTCAGGCGATGAATTCGCGAATCATCCGGCTGACTTCCATCGGATATTCGTGCACCACCCAATGAGTTGCGTCGGCGATGCGGCGAATGCGCAGATCGGGCACATACTCCTCCAAACCGTCGAGCAGCTCGGGCAGCAAGGCCTGGTCGCGCTCACCCCAGATCACCAGGGTTGGCACGCGAACTGTCACGGCCTCCGCGGCAAAGCGCACCGCGCTGGCGCCGGGTTCATCCGCTGTTGCCGGGTGCAGCGGTGACGCACGATAGAGGTTGAGTCCGCCGGTGAGGCCGCGCTGCCAGCACTCCTTGTAGCGCAACCTGGTGGGTTCGTCGAACCACGCCATGCCGTGCCCCACACCGGCCAGGAAGCGCAGCATGCGCTCGCAATCATTGGCCAGAAGCGCCGCCTCGGCTTCGGGTTTGCGCAGATAGTTCATATAGGCGCTGGCCTCGATCTGCCGCGGGTTTTGCGACAGCTCGCGCTGGAACGTCGCCGGGTGTGGCGAGTTGATGATGACCAGGCGCTCGACCAGGTCAGGCAAGGCAGCCGCCAGGTTCCAGGCGACCGCGCCGCCCCAGTCGTGGGCCACCAGCACGCAACTCTCGTGCCCCAGGTCGGCGACAAGGAGGCGCAGGTCATCGACCAGATGCCTGGGCCGGTAGCGTTCGACCTCCACTGGCATGTCCGAGAGGTTGAATCCGCGCAGGTCGAAGGCGCAGGCGTGATGGTCGCGGCCGAACTCCACCAGCAACTCGTGCCACGCGTACCAGAACTCCGGGAATCCGTGCACAAACAGCACCAGACGCGCATCTTTCGGCCCTGCCTCGACGACATTGAGGCGCATGCCGTTGGCGAGGTGCGCGTCGCGCTGACGCAGCTGCACCATCTCAGGCCCCGCGCAGGCGCTCGCGCAGTGCTGCGCCAACTTCGGGCCGCGCTGCATAGGGGTCTGGCGGATTGCGTCCGTCGACTATCGCGCGCATGCGCGTCTCTACATTGCCCAGCGCATTGGGGTGCGAGTAGATGTAGAAGCGGCGCTCGCCGATGGCCTCGAACGTCATCTGCGCCACCTGGGCCGCCGAGACCTTGCCCGAATTGACCGCCTTCTGGCCCATTTCCCGGGCGAGTGCCTGCGACGCTGTCGGACCGCTGGCATCGGTCAGGTCCGCGGGGCGGTTACGCTCGGATTGAAAGATGCCGGTCGGCACGAAATACGGGCACAACACCGAACAGCCGACCTGCGAGGTCACCAGGGACAAGTCCTGGTAGAGCGTCTCGGTAAGTGCCACCACGCCATGCTTGGTGACGTTGTAGACCCCCATGTTGGGCGGGGTCAACAGACCGGCCATCGACGCGGTATTGACGAGGTGTCCTTCGTAGCCGGCATCGGCGCGCGCCGCAGCCAGCATGAGCGGGGTGAAGATGCGCACACCGTGGATCACGCCCCACAGGTTCACGCCCAGAGTCCATTCCCAGTCGCGCGCGGAGTTCTCCCACAACAGGCCGCCCGTACCACCGACCCCGGCATTGTTGAAGACCAGGTGCGGGGCGCCGAAGCGCGCGACGGTCGCATCCGCCAAACCCTGCACCGCCGCGGCCTCGGCCACGTTGGTACGCAGCGCCAGCACCTGCGCGCCGGCTCCGGACAGTTCCGCCTGCACCGACGCGAGCGCGTCGTTCTGAATGTCGGCCAGCACCAGGTTCATGCCGGCATGGGCAGCGATGCGCGCAAATTCGCGCCCGAAACCGCTGCCGGCCCCAGTGATGACAGCCGTGCGGCCTGCCAGACTCTTCATGTGGTTTTCTCCTTGTCCGCCTTCTTCATCTGGAATCCGGTGCGCGGAAAATGCACCACCAGTTCGCCGGCGCGCGCATCGATGCGCCGGATCGCGATTTCGTTGGGTGCCGAAATGACCAGTTCACCCTCGACCGGTTCGATGCCGGTGTCGACCGGCATCACGACAACGCGGTCGCCCGGCGTCAATCCGTGCACGTCGGCCAAGGGCGCTGTCGCAGGCGCCGGTGTCGCACCGCGCGCGATCTCGATTGCCTCACCACTCGACAAAGGCTCGCTCGCTCCATGCCCGAACGCCTGCATGCGGGCGAACCATGCCGCCAGGCGGGTGCAAGGGTCGAGGATGGTCGCCACCGGCGGTGCGCGGCGCACAAACCAGATGGCATGGTAGATCGCAAAATCTGCAACCGAGGGCTCGCTGCCGGTGACGAAGGCCCGACCGTCGACAAACATGCCCTCGATCCAGTCCAGGTAGACGCGCAGGTGCCCTGTCAGTTCCGGCAACGACAGGCGCAACGCATTGCCACGAAATGCCGCACGGTCGGCTGCGAAGGCCTTGACGCCTTCCGGTGGCAATCCGGCAAAGATATGCGCCATGCCCGCCGGCTGCATGGTGTAGGGCACCGCCGTCCAGAAAAGCGTCGAGTCGGCCCACTGCGCAAGCAGGCGTGCCTGGGCCCCCGCCGCATCCGGGTACAGGGCAGGCCGGGGTGCCAGGCGGTCCAGCAGGTCGCAGATCAGAGCCGAGTCGCAGTAGATGTCGGCGCCGACCTGCATGAAGGGCGTGCGCCGGTACCCGCCGGTGAGCGCGACGACGTCCGGCTTGGGCATGACGACCGGAATATGGACCGACTTCCAGGCGAGCCCCTTGTAGCCCAGAACAAGCCGCACCTTCTCGGAGAACGGCGAGTTGGGGTAGTGATGCAGGATCAGGTCGGGCACGGTGGTTCCATCAGTCGAGAAAGGCCGGACTCTCGGCCTTGAGCTTCTCGTAGAGAAGGTTGAACTGGAAAAAACCGGCGAAGGGCACGCCGACGACCGAATAGGCCTGCCGGCAGGCTTCGACCGGGACGGTGCGCAGGGGCTCGCCCTGGGCCGCTGCTTCGGCCAGGAGTTGCACCTGGCAGCTGCGTTCCATCGTCAGATACCACCAGGCCGCCTCGTCGACGCTGCCGCCCACGGTGATGAGGCCGTGATTGCGCAGGATCGCCGCCTTGTGCGGACCCAGTGCCGCGGCGATGCGCGCGCCCTCGTCGGTATCCAGCACCACGCCGCCATAATCGTCGTAGAGGACGTGGTCCTCGAAAAAGGCGCACACGTCCTGGCTGATCATGGACAGCGGGCGACCCAGAGCCGAGAACGCGCGCCCATGGATGCCATGGGTATGCGCGGCGGCCAGCGCGTCCGGGCGCGCCTGGTGCACGCGCGAATGGATCGCAAATGCGGCACGGTTGGCCGGGTAGTCGCCTTCGATGACCTCACCATGATGGTCGACGCGGATCAGGTTGGACACCTTGATTTGCGTGAAATGGACGCCGAACGGATTGAGCCAGAAGGTGTCCGGAAACTCCGGATCACGCACCGTGATGTGTCCGGCCGCCCCTTCGCCCAGGCCCCATTGACCGAAGATGCGAAACGCGGCGGCCAGGCGCTGCTTGCGATACAGGCGTTCATCGGCCACGCGCGTGAAGGTGGGCGGCGCCGGAATGTTCTTCATCGACGCGGCGACCGTGGGGTTCATCCCCATGGGCCCTACTTTTTCGGGTGCGTTCATGATCAGCTCCGTGATATGGAATCAGAGTGCGACAACCTGCTTGCCCAGGTTCTCCCCGCGCAGCATGCCCAGGAAGGCGCGCGGCGCGTTCTCCAGGCCTTGTGCTACGGTCTCGCGGTATTTGAGCTTGCCCGCAACGACCAGTTCACCGAGTTCGCGGTGCGCCTGCGGCCAGATCTCCAGATGATCGGAGATGATGAAGCCCTGGATCATGAGCTTGTTGACCAGAATCGAACGCACGTTGGCGATCGGTGTCGGCTCGCCGTTGTAGCTGGAGATGAGGCCGCAGACCGCGATGCGCCCGAAGGCGCTCATGCGTCCCAGAATGGCATCGAAGATCGCGCCGCCGACATTCTCGAACACCCGGTCGACCCCGCCCGGGGTCGCCGCCTTGAAGGCCTCATTCCAGCCGGCCGACTTGTAGTCGATGCAGGCATCCATGCCCAGTTCCTTGACCGCATATTCACACTTGGCCGCGCCGCCGGCAAAGCCGACCACGCGCGCGCCGGCCAATCGCCCCAGTTGCGCGACTACCCCGCCGACCGCGCCCGTGGCCGCGGTCACGACCAGGGTCTGGCCCGGCTGCGGATCAAGGATGCGACGCGTGCCGTACCAAGCCGTCGCCCCCGGCATGCCCAGCAGGCCGACGTAGTAAGACAGCGGCACGCGCGAGGCATCGACCTTGAAGAGTTTGTCGCCCTCAACGATGGCATGGGTCTGCCAGCCGAGGCCGAACTTGGCGGCGAACTTGTCGCCCTTGGCGAAGCCCGGGTGATTCGATGCCAGCACCTCGCCCGCGGTGGCACCCTGCATGGTCTGGTTGAGTGCCTGCGGGACTGCGTAGGACTTGGCATCATCCATGCGGCCACGCATGTAAGGGTCGAGCGAAAGAAAGTTGTTCCTCACCAGCACCTGGCCGGGCCCGGGGTCACCGAGCGCCTCTTCGACCAGTGCAAAGCAGTCTTCGGTGGGCGCGCCCTGCGGACGGCGCACCAGATGGATTTGTCGATTGGTGATGGTCATGCATCCCCCACGGGTTGTTTGGAAGTCCTGGCGAGATTCTTGAACTTGAAGGTTCCCATCCCGCGCGCCACCAGCGCGTTGTCCAGGGCGTTGCGTATCTCGCCTTCGCAGCGCCACAGAGTGGCCGACCTGGCGACGACGCGCCCGATGGCCAGTTGCCGGCCGCGACCCGGCGCGATGAAACTCGTCGACATGTCGACGGTGACCCCGGAGAGATGGGCCGGGTCGTGCGAGCGCCCTGCCACCGCCATGCATACATCCAGGAGAGTCATGATAACCCCTCCATGCACCGCGCCCCAGGAATTGAAATGCTCGGGACGCGGCTCGAAGGACAGCGTCGCACTACCCGGCTCCATGGACTCGATCTTCACCCCCAGGTGGGTGAGAAAGGGTACGTGGCGCAGGGTCAGCGGGTCGCGCGACGGTGGCGGCGCGACCTCGCCCTTGGCATCCTGGCTCATGCCCTAGACGACGATGGCCCCGCCATCGATGGCGAGGCACTGTCCGCTGATGTGGCCGCCGGCGTCCGAGGCGAACAGCACCGCCGCGCCCTTCAAGTCCTCGGGCCCGCCGAGTTTCTTGAGCGGCGTCATCTCGATGAAGAAATCGCCGTGTGCGGCGATGGTCGCGCGCGCCAGCTTGGACGGGAAGAAGCCAGGGCAGATGGCATTGACGGTGATGTTGTACTTGCCCCATTCGGCGGCCAGCGCACGGGTGAAATTGACCAGCCCGCCTTTGGTGGTGTTGTAGGCCAGCGTGCCTTCCATCTGCGGCGGATTGGCGCCCAGGCCGGCCACCGAGGCCATGTTGACGATGCGACCGTACTTGCGCGGGATCATCGAGGCGCGCGCCACGGCCTGGCAGAGCAGGAAGTTGCCGGTCAGGTTGACGTTGACGAGCTTTTGCCAGGCTTCCAGCGGATGATCCTCGGCCTTGGCGCCCCAGGTCGCGCCAGCGTTGTTGACGAGGATGTCGATCTTGCCGTGCTTTTGCATGACCGCATCGGTCACCTGTCGGCCGGTCTCGGGCTTGCCGTGGTCGGCAGGAATCGCCAGCACCTCGTAGCCCAGGCCCGCCAGATGTGTGCGGGCTTCCTCGAGCTCGCCGGCCTTGCGCGCCGTGATCGCCAGGGCCGCTCCCATCTCGCCCAGGGCCTCGGCCACCTGCAATCCCAGGCCGCGAGACGCGCCAGTCACGATCGCGACCCGCCCGCTCAAATCCATCAGCTTCTTTAGGCTCATTTCCGTTTCTCCTAGAACCAGTCGTCCTGCATGTCAAGCGTGGTCGTGTCGAGGGCGGACAGGAGTTCGCACCAGTGCACGGTCTTGGGCAACTCCCAGCGGAAGAACCACTCCGCCGCCTTGAGCTTGCCGCGGTAGAACGCGGCCTCCGGCGTGCCTGCGTCGAGTGTGCGCGCCGCCAGGGTCGCCTGCTTCAGCCAGATCCACGCCAGCACGACATGGCCAAAGGCCTCCAGGTACAGCGACGCGTTGGCGAGCGTGCGGTCGAGGTTGCCGCTGGCATGCAGCTTCTCGGTGGTGAGCGCGATGCGCGCCGCGGCCTCGCCCAATGCGCCCGCCAGGCGCACGGTCTCGCGCGAACCCTGTGCCTCCTTGCAGGCGCGCTCGATCTCGCGGCCCAGGAGCTGCAGGGCCTTGCCGCCGTCCTGCACCACCTTGCGTCCGAGGAGATCCAGGCCCTGGATGCCGTGCGTGCCTTCGTGGATCGGATTCAAGCGGTTGTCGCGATAGAACTGCTCGACCGGATAGTCGCGTGTGTAGCCGTAGCCACCGTGGATCTGGATGGCCAGGCTGTTGGCCTCCAGGCACCACTGCGACGGCCAGGACTTGGCAATCGGCGTCAGGAGATCCAGGAGCAGGCCGGCGGCGCCGCGCGCGTTTTCCTCGGCGGCGGTCTTCTGCTCGTCCACCAGACGTGCGCAATACAGGTTCAGCGCCAGGGCACCTTCCACGTAGGCCTTCTGCGCCAGCAGCATGCGCCGAACGTCGGCGTGCTCGACGATGGGCACCTGCGGAGCCGTCGGGTCCTTGGCTGCCGCATGACGCCCCTGCGGTCGGTTGCGCGCGTAGTCCAGCGAATGCAGGTAGCCGGTGTAGCCCAGCATGGTCGCGCCCAGGCCCACGCCGATGCGCGCTTCGTTCATCATGTGGAACATGCACGCCAGGCCGCGATTGGGCTCGCCGACCAGATGGCCGACCGCCCCCGCAACTCCACCGGGCCGATGGCGGCCTTCGCCGAAGTTGAGCAGCGTGTTGGTCGTGCCGCGGTAGCCCATCTTGTGATTCAGCCCGGCCAGCACGACGTCGTTGCGCGCCCCGAGCGAACCGTCGGCCTCGACGACAAACTTGGGCACGATAAACAGCGAGATGCCCTTCACGCCCGGCGGGCTGCCGGGAAGCCGCGCCAGCACCAGGTGGATGATGTTCTCGGCCAGCTCGTGCTCGCCCGCGGAGATCCACATCTTGTTGCCGAACAGCCGGAAGGTGCCGTTTTCCTGCGGCTCGGCACGCGTGCGGATGTCGGACAGCGAGGAACCGGCCTGCGGCTCGGACAGGCACATGGTGCCAAACCAGCGTCCGGCCAGTTGCGGGCGCACATAGGTCTCGATCTGCGCCGGCGTGCCGTTGGCCAGGAGCAGGTTGGCATTGCCGATGGTGAGGAACGGATAGCTCGACGTGCCAACGTTGGCCGCCTTGAAGAACGCAAAGCAGGCCTTGGCCACCGTCAGGGGCAATTGCATGCCGCCGTACTCGTAGTCATGCTCGGAGGCCATCAGCCCGGCGTCGATGAAGGCCTTCAACGCGTGCCCGACTTCGGCAATCATGCTCACGCGCTCGCCGTCGAAGGACGGCTCCTCCTCGTCACTTTTGCGGTTGTGCGGTGCAAAGTGCTCCAGCGCGACCTTCTCCGCCAGGTCCAGCGCCGCGTCAAATGTCTCGCGCGAATGGTCAGCGTAGCGCGCTCGCGCGGTCAGGCCTTCGACCTCCAGCAGTTCGTAGAGGATGAAGGCAAGATCGCGTCGGGAGACAAGTCTGGATTGCATGTCAGACAGTGACCCGCGCCCGTCTGCGCGCGGGACACCGGGACGATCAGGCGACTTCGAACAGTCCGGCCGCGCCCATGCCGCCGCCGACACACATGGTGATGACCACGTACTTGACACCGCGGCGCTTGCCCTCGATCAGCGCGTGCCCGACCAGGCGTGCGCCGGTGAC
>JBJXGS010000256.1:0-15995 GCA_046160545.1 Burkholderiales bacterium | reverse complement strand
ACGACCTCGCGCATGGGCCTGGATGCAACACGCGGTGCCGAGTTCGACGGCGTGCGCGCGCGGGTCTCGGCGCAGGCGACCGCCCGCGCCGGCGCGCTCCTGAAATCACGAGGACTTGCATGAATCGATTTCAATTCGCCCAGCCGCGCTCACTCGCCGAGGTTGCCGCACTGCTGACCGCGCATGGCAGCGCCGCCAGCGTACTCGCCGGCGGCACCGACCTCTTGGTCGAGATGCGCGAGCATCTGCGTCACCCGACGCTGGTCGTAGACATCAAGCATTTGCCCGGCCTGGACCGGCTTAGCTGTGACCCGGTGCGTGGCCTGGCCTTTGGCGCGACCACCACCTCGCGCGAGATCGAGTGCAATGCCGCAGTCGCGCGCCACTATCCGGGGCTGGTGCATGCGGTACGCGAGTTGGGCTCGATCCAGGTGCGCAACCGCGCGACCGTCATCGGCAACCTGTGCCGCGCCTCGCCATCGGCAGACACGCCGCCGCCCCTGATCGCTGCTGGCGCCCGCTTGCACATCGCCGGTCCGGCCGGCGCGCGCGAAGTCTTGCTCGAGGATTTCTTCACCGGCCCGGGGCGCACCGTCTTGGTTCCCGGAGAGATCGTGCTCGGCCTGCGCGCGCCGCCTCCAGCCGCCCGCAGCACCAGCGTCTACCTGAAACTCGGCCGACGCAAGGCGATGGAACTCGCCACCGTCGGTGTGGCCGTGTCGCTGGCGCTGCACGACGATGGCACCTGCGCGTCGGTCGTCATCGTGCTGGGAGCGGTTGCGCCAACCCCGATGCGAGCGCGCGAGGCCGAGGCATCCCTCATCGGCCAACGCCCCGATGCCGCGTCCATCGACACAGCCGCCGCGCTCGCCATGGCGGCCGCGCGGCCCATCAGCAACGTGCGCGCGAGCGCCGTCTACCGACGCGACATGACCGCGGTGCTGACCCGCCGCGCGCTGACGCAGGCTATCGGGGATCTCGCATGAAGACCGTCATCTCGTTCACTCTCAACGATCGGGCGACCGAGCTTGCGGCCGAGCCATACACAAGCCTGCTCGATGCCCTGCGCAACGATGCCGGGTTGACGGGTACCAAGAAGGGTTGCGATGTCGGCGACTGCGGCGCCTGTACCGTGATCATCGACGGCAAGCCGGTCAACGCCTGCCTGGTCCTCGCGCCAGAGGTCCAGGGCTGCACCGTGGAAACCATCGAAGGACTGGCCGAAGGCCCGCAGGAACTGCACCCACTGCAGCAGAGCTTTCTGGATTGCGGTGCCGCGCAGTGCGGCTTTTGCACCCCGGGACTGATCATGATGGCAAAGGCACTGCTGGCCGAAAATCCCCGCCCGACCAGGGACGAGATCCGCTTCGCGATCGCCGGCAACATCTGCCGCTGCACCGGCTATACCAAGGTGTTCGAGGCCATCGAACACGCGGCCGCCACGATGGCCAGGGAGACGCAGCCATGAGCTTTGACGTCATCGGCACCTCCGTTCGGCGCAGCGATGTCGCCGAAAAGGTCACCGGCCAGGCGCAGTACGCAGGTGACTTGCGATTGCCTGGCATGCTGCACGCGAAGATCGTCCGCAGCACCGTGGCGCATGCGCGCATCCGTGCGATCGATACCTCGCGTGCCAGTGCGCTTGCGGGCGTGCGCGCCATCTTGACCCATGCCGATGTGCCGCGGGTGCTGCACTACGGGTCGCCGCATCCGCGCTCGGCTTCGTTGGCGTGCGACCAGTACATCCTCGACACCAAGGTGCGCCACTGGGGCGAAGGCGTGGCGGCCATCGCAGCCGAATCGGAGGAGATCGCTGACGAGGCCGCGCGCCTGGTCAGCGTGGATTTCGAGGAACTGCCCGTCATCACCAGCGTGGATGCCGCACAGGCGCCAGGGGCGCCGCTGATCCACGAGGTGGGACCGGGCGGCAACCTGGTCGCCCCGCCGATCAAGGTAGTGCGCGGCGATGTCGCACGTGGCTTCGCCGAAGCCGACCTGATCCTGGAAGGCGAATACAGCGGCGGACGCCCGCACCCGGCCTATATGGAACCCAACGTGTGCGTGTGCCGCTGGGACGGTGAGGGGCGGCTGACGGTCAACATCTCGACCCAGACCGCGTTCATGGTGCGCGCCGGCTTGGCCGAGGTGCTGGGTCTGCCCTTGAACAAGGTGCGGGTCCTGGTCGATCACATGGGCGGTGGCTTCGGCGCCAAGCAGGACCTGTTTCAGGTCGAATTCCTGTGCGCGCTACTCGCCAGGAAAACCGGCCGGCCGGTGCGCCTGGAGTGGACTCGCCGCGAAACTTTCGTCGCCGGGCGCACGCGCCACCCGGTCAAGGTATGGCTCAAGCAGGGCTTCAAGCGCGACGGCACGCTGACCGCACGCCAGGCCCGCCTCACCTTTGATTCGGGTGCCTATGCCTCGCACGGCCCGGGAGTGACTGCGGTCGGCACCGCGTCGCTGACATCGTTGTTCCGTTGTGCCAACGTCGACCTCGAGGGCCGTTGCGTCTACACCAATGCGCCCATCGCCGGCGCCTTTCGCGGCTACGGTGTGGTGCAGTCCTACTACGCGCTCGACATCCAGATGGACGAGGCAGCTGCCAAGCTGGGCATCGACCCTGCGGAAATGCGACTGCGCAATGCCGTGCGCGAAGGCGACATCGCGCCGTCCGGGCATCCGCTGCCCGGCCACGGACTCGAGGATTGCATCGCGCGTGGCATGCGCGAAGTCGATTGGACCGCTACGCGCGCGCCGACCGGCGCGAAAGCGCAGTCAGGCCGCGTGCGCCGCGGCTGGGGCATCGGCTGCGAGATGCACGGCTCCTCCGCCTACCCGGGCATCAAGGAACAGGGCAACGCGATCGTGCGCATGAACGAGGATGGCACGGCAGTCCTTTTCACCGGCACAGCGGGCCTGGGCACCGGTGCGCATACCGCGCTGGCGCAGATCGTTGCCGAAGAACTAGGGGTCGAATTTTCGTCCGTATCGGTGGTGCACGGCGACACCGACATCGTGCCCTGGGATATCGGCGCCTTCGCCAGCCACACGACCTACATGGGCGGGCGCGCGGCGCAGATGGCGGCCAGCGAGGTCAAGCGCCAGCTGATCGCCCGCGCGGCGGGCCTGCTGGAGGCAGCGGAAGCCGACCTCGAGGTGCGCCGCGGCGTGGTGCGCGTGCGCGGCACGGACCGCTCCCTCAAAGTCGGCGAAGTGCTCGGCATGGCCCGTGGCCAGCCTGCTGCACACCTGGTCGGATCGGCGACCTACACGCCTACCAAGTCGTACTCGTTCGCGGCGCATTTTGTCGAGGTCGCGGTCGATACCGAAACCGGGCTGGTCGACGTGCTGCAGGTGGTGCCGGTACATGAACTCGGGCGCGTGATCCATCCGCTCGCGGCGGCTGGTCAGATCGAAGGCGGGATCCAGCAGGGTATCGGCCACACGCTTACCGAGAACTTCGAGATCGACCCTGTGACCGGTCGCCCGCTCAACGCCGGACTGGTCGACTACAAGATGCCGCTATCGATGGACATGCCGCCGATCCGTACCATCATGCTCGAGACCGCACCCGACCCGGGCGGACCCTGGGGCGCCAAGGGCGTCGGCGAGGACCCCATCATCGCCATCGGCCCGGCGATCGCCAATGCGATCTACCACGCCATCGGCGTGCGCTTTCGGCATTACCCGATCACGCCCGACGACATCCTTGCCGGCCTGGCTGCCGCGTGCGAGCCCGACACCAAGGCGAGGGCCTAGGCTGATGGCCCTACCCGCCAACCGCCCCGTACCGGTGACGGTCCTGACCGGTTTTCTTGGCGCCGGCAAGACCACGCTGGTCAATCACATCCTCACCGAAAAGCATGGCCGCCGCATCGCCGTGATCGAGAACGAGTTCGGTGAAATCGCCATCGACACCGATCTCATCATCGCCTCGGAGGAGGAGATCTTCACCCTCACCAACGGCTGCATATGCTGCTTTGCCGACGTGCGCAATGATTTGATCAAGGTGATCGGCAAGCTCATGGCGCGGCGCGACGAGTTCGACCACATCGTCATCGAGACCAGCGGCCTGGCCGACCCCAACCCGGTGGCTGCGACCTTCTACGCCAACCCCGAAATCGCGCGCCAGGCCAGCCTGGATGCCATCGTCACGGTCATCGATGCCCGCCACATCGGCGCGCACATTCATGACCCGCTGCTGGATGGCAGCCCCAACCAGGCGATCGATCAGATCATCGCTGCCGACCGCATACTCCTGAACAAGGTCGACCTGGCTAAGGACGAAAGCGAGCTCGCCGCGGTCGAGGCGGACATCCGCAAGCTCAACGCCAGCGCCGCAATCCTGCGCACCCGGCACGCCCGCGTCGACCTGGATGACATCCTCAATATCGGTGCCTTCGCGCGTGTCAACAGCATGACCGGTACGCCGGACTTCCTTGACGATACGAGCCATGCACACGATCCCAGCGTGAGTTCCCTGTCCTTCGTTTTCGCTCGCGCCTACGACCATGCGCGGCTAAGCGCATTCCTGACCGACCTTACCGCTGAGCGTGGCGACACGATCTTCCGCATCAAGGGAATCATAGGCATCACCGGCGACGACCGTCGCCATGTTCTGCAGGGCATCCATCGAGTCTTCGAGATCAAGCCGGCCGAACCCTGGGGACGCGAAGCGGTTTCCAGCCGCATCGTGGTGATCGGCCGTGAACTCGACCGCCGCGGCATCGGCGAAGGTCTCTTGCACGCGCTCGCCTGACGCTGGCTGAGGCAGGCCAGGATTAGGCCAGCCATTCTGTATACAGAAAGAAGGTGTGTGTATACAATAAGCCGACGGTCGGTATAATCGATCGATTCGTTTTTCTGGCACGCCACATGCTCGGGTCAAACGCATGAAACCATTCATCCATTTCGAACAGGTATGGCTCAAGTACAACCCGACGCTTGATTTTGCGATCGAGGATGTAAACGTCTCCATCAAGGAGCACGAGTTCGTGGCCATCGTGGGTCCATCGGGCTGCGGCAAGTCGACCTTCATGAAACTGTGCACAGGCCTTAGGCCACCGACCCAGGGCACGGTGATGGTTGATGGTGCCCAGGTGAGCGGTCCGCTCAAGATCACCGGCATGGCCTTTCAGGCACCCAACCTCCTGCCCTGGCGCACCACTCTGGACAACGTGCTTCTGCCACTTGAGATCGTGGAGCCCTTCAAGTCCTCTTATCGCGCCAAGCGCGACGAGTACGTGGCCCGCGCGATGAAACTCATCACCACTGTGGGTTTGGGCGGCTGGGAGCACAAGTTTCCGTGGGAACTCTCCGGCGGCATGCAGCAGCGCGCGTCGATCTGCCGCGCCCTGGTGCATGAGCCCAAGCTCATGATGCTCGACGAGCCCTTCGGCGCACTGGATGCCTTCACGCGCGAAGAGCTGTGGTGCGTGCTGCGCGACCTGCACGCGATCAACCCCTTCACGGTCGTACTGGTGACCCACGACCTGCGCGAAGCCACCTTCCTGGCCGACACGGTGTACGTGATGAGCAAGCGCCCGGGCCGCATACTTGCCAGGCGCGAAATCGACTTGCCGCGGCCGCGCGACATCGAAGTGACCTATTCCGAGAAATTCACAGCCATCGTCCACGAATTGCGCGAGCACATCGGCGCGATCCGCAAGGCTTAAGAGAGGCGTCATCGTGACCAGCTTTTTCGAACGCCATGCGCCCACCCTGCTTACGGTGTCGATCCTTGTCCTTTGGGAGCTGATCTGCCGGCTCTTCAAAGTCGACCCGTTCGTCCTGCCGATGCCCAGCGCGATCTGGGACTCGTTGATCGAGTTCAAGAAGCCGATTTTCGATCACGCGGTGCAGACCTTCTGGACCACCATGGTCGGATTCGCGATCGCGGTCGTCGTCGGTGTGCTGCTCGGCTGCCTGCTGGGATCGTCGCGCCTGATTTACCGCGCCTGCTATCCGCTCCTGGTGGGATTCAATTCGATCCCCAAGGCCGCCTTCGTCCCCATCCTGGTGGTGTGGTTCGGCATCGGTACCACCCCGGCCATCCTCACGGCGTTCCTGATCTCCTTCTTCCCGATCGTCGTCAACGTCGCCACCGGACTGGCCACGCTGGAGCCCGAGCTCGAGGATGTACTGCGCGCACTCGGCGCCACGCGTGTGGAGATTCTCAGGAAGGTCGGGCTGCCGCGTTCGATGCCGTTTTTCTTCGCCTCGCTCAAGGTCGCGATCACGCTGGCCTTCGTCGGCACCGTGGTCTCGGAGATCAGCGCGTCCAATGCAGGCATCGGCTATCTCATGATGTCGGCTTCATCGAGCTTGAAGACCCCGCTCATGTTCGCCGGCGTGATCGTGATCTCGGTCATGGCGATGGTGATGTACGAGGTGTTCGCCTGGATCGAAATGCGCCTGACCGGCTGGGCACACCGCGGGCAGCAGGCACCGACCTGACGCGGCCCTGCGCGGGCCGAGCTGCGCAAACCGCGCCTGCCCGCCCCTTTGACGCTTCAAGGGGCCTGTCGCTGCGGTGCGCGCAGCACTAGCGCAACGCCGGCCAGGATCAGGCACGCGCCCCCGGCCATATTGGCCGTGATCGTCTCCCCCAGCAGCAGGACGCCACCGGTGACTCCCGCCAGTGGCGTCAAGTAGTTGACCGAGAGCGCCTTGACCGGGCCGATGTCGGCGATCAGGCGAAAGTACAGCATGAAGGCAATGGCACTGGAGAACACGCCTGCCGCCGCCGCCGCCGACCAGGCCAGAGCTCCCGGCATCTGCTGCGGCATGTAAATGAACGCAGGTATCAAGAGCCACAGCGCGGTACCCATCTGGCTGCCTGTGGCCAGGGCATGTGGCGGAATGTGCTGGAAATAGCGCTTTGTCGCCACCCCGGCCAGCGCGTATGAGAACGATGCCGCCAGCAGCAGCAGCTCGGCCCACAGCGGAGTTGCACCTTCGCCAGGATTCCAGCCAATCAAGAGCGCCACCCCCGCGATGCCCAGCAGGAGCCCGACCACCTTGCGCGGTGAAAGCGATTCGCCGATCCACACTGCTGCGACCAGTGCCGACAGTAAGGGAGTCACGGCCACTGCGATCACGGTGAAGGAAGCCGACAGCGCGGTCTGTGCGAAGGCGATCAGTGTGAACGGCAGGGCCGAGTTGATCGAGGCGATTGCGAGGTAACTCCGCCAGCGCAAGCGCCAGTCGATCGGAATCGCGCGCGCGCGCGCCACCACGAGGAGCAAGACGCATGCGATCAGGGTCCGCGCCTCGACCAGCGCGATCGCGCCGAACTCGCCGACCGCAACGCGAACGAAGACGAAGGCGAATCCCCAGCAGGCTGCCAGCGCGCTGAGGCGGGCGAAGTCGGCCCAGGTCACTCGCAGGCCACAGTCATCCAGACCCGGACTGTCCCCGGTCCGGCCATCAACGGCGCCACTCAGCCCGCAGTGGGCGGTACGCGGGCATGCCAATCCGTCGTCGTCTGATACGCCGCGCCCGCCGCGTAGAGGCGCGCCTCGGAAAACGGCCGGCCGATCAATTGCATGCCGCAGGGCAAATTGCCGGGCGTGAATCCGCACGGCAGGGCAAGCGCAGGCAGGCCCAATACATTGACCGGCCGCATCAGGCGGGTGATCTCGTCCAGGATGCGCATCATGTTGATCCCGCCGCTGACATCGACCTCATCCAGGCGCGGCACGGGGAACGCGAGCACCGGCGCCAGGATGAAGTCGCAGCGCGAGAATACCTGGGCGGTGAAGTCGCGCAACAGGCGTCCGCGCGCACGCTGCGCATCGACCGCGTCGCGCGCATTTGCGGCAAGGGTGATCTCGATGCGGCCACGGGTCTGCACTGTGTAGTCCGCGGCGCGCTCACCCATCCAGCGACCATGCAGCGCAAGCACGTCAGCCCAGGTCAGCAGGAATCCCGCGGCATTGGCCGCATCGAGGTCGGGCATCTTGACTTCGACGATCTGCGCCCCCAAGTCCTTGAATGTGGCGATCGCGTCGGCGATGAGGCCCGCCACGGAAGCATCGACGTTCAGATCAAAATAACCGCGCGGCACGCCGACAGTGATTCCGCGCGCGTCGCGGCGCGCCGCCGCGCCGACGTAGTCGTCGAGCGGAACGTCGAGGGTCGAGCGATCAAGCGGGTCGACGCCGGCGATGAGTGACAGCAAGAGCGCGTTGTCCTCGACCGTGCGGGTCAGCGGGCCGACGGTGTCAAGCGACTGCGAGAGCGGCATGCAATTGGCGCGCGAGACGCGGCCAAAGGTGGTCTTCATGCCGGTCACGCCGCACAGTGCGGCCGGCATGCGCACCGAGCCGGCGGTATCGGACCCAAGCGCACCGAAGACCTGGCGCGAGGCCACCGCTACTGCCGACCCGGACGAGGAACCACCGGTGATGTGTTCAGGGTTCCAGGGATTGCGAGCGTCCCCGAGAAAAGCGTTCTGCCCGGTCGGACCGTAGGCAAACTCGGTCATGTTCAGCGTGCCGATCTGGATCGCTCCGGCAGCGTCGAGGCGCTCAAGCACCGTGGCGGTCGCTGGGGCCTTCCAGTCAGCGCGGATGCGCGAGCCGCAGGTCGACACCTGCCCGGTGCGGTAAAACATGTCCTTGTGCGCAAGCGGCACGCCATGCAAGGGGCCACGCGACCGGCCGGCGGCGGTGTCTGCGTCGCAGGCACGCGCGATGGCCAGCGCTGCATCGGTATCGACGCGCACGACTGCGTTCAACGCCCCCTTGAGCGCCTGCGCCCGCGCGAGCGCCGCAGTGGTCAACTCAACCGAACTGATGTGCTTTTCACGAATGGCACGGGCCGCCTCGGCCAGGGTAAGGTTGAGCGGATCCATCAATCGGCTCCCGGCGCACGGGTCTCGAGTAGCGCACGCGCAAAGTCCGCTGCGTCGTCCTCGAAGCCGAGGCCTCGCCGCAATGCCTCGAAGGCCGCGATGCGCGGGGCTGCCGTGGCGGCGATCTGCCCAGCGCGCTCGACTGATATCTGCCAGCCGGCGCGGCGGGCGGTGGAAAGTACATCTTCAGCAGTCAGCTCGGGCATGGTGTGCTTTCTTGGTTGCGAGTTCATACGAGGACGCGATGAATCTTCTTCTTGCCTGCCCGCAAGGTGACGGCCCCGTCGCGCAGATCGGCGCTTCCGACGCGCGCCTGCACATCGCCGGCAGCCTGGTCGTTGACGTAGGCCCCGCCCTGCTGGATCAGGCGTCGCGCCTCTCCTTTGGAGGGCGCGAGGCCGGTTTCGACCAGCAGGTCCACGAGGACGATTCCCGCCGTCAGGCGCCCGGCATCGACTCGGGTCGACGGTATCGCGCTTGCGTCGCCGTCGCCGCCGCCGCCAAACGCCGCCGTGGCCGCATCGCGCGCCGCGACGGCAACCGCTTCGCCGTGCGCCAGGCGGGTGACCTCGAAGGCGAGTATCCGCTTGGAGGCATTCAGGTCGGCGCCGACTGCGGCTCCGAGCCGATCGACCTCGTCCATCGGTAGAAAGGTGAAGAGGGCCAGAAAACGCCGCACGTCGCGGTCATCGGTGTTGACCCAGTACTGGAAGAAATCATAGGGCGAAGTGCGCCCGGCATCCAGCCACACTGCCCCGCCCGCGCTTTTGCCCATTTTCTCGCCGCGCGCGGTCGTGAGAAGCGGAAAGGTCACGCAATATGCCTGCGCGGCGTGGCGCCGCCGGATGAGGTCGCAGCCGGCCAGGATGTTGCTCCACTGATCGTCGCCCCCCATCTGCAGCAGGCAACCATGGCGCTCGAAGAGCATCAGGTAGTCATAGGCCTGCAGGAGCTGGTAGTTGAATTCGATGAACGAAAGCCCTTCCTCGCGCTTCAGCCGGGCGCGGTAGGCATCGGCGCGGATCATTTCATTGACGCGGAAGTGTCGCCCGATGTCGCGCAGGAATTCAATGTACTTGAGCCCGGTCAGCCAATCGGCGTTGTTTGCCGCCATTCCGGCCGGAGCCTGCAAGTCGAGATAGCGCCGGATCTGCCCGAGGATGCCCTCCCCGTTGGCAGCGATGGCCTCGGGGGAGAGCATCTGGCGCATCTCGGTCTTGCCTGACGGATCGCCAACCAGTGCCGTGCCGCCGCCGACAAGCCCGACCGGGCGATGACCAGCGCGCTGCAAGTGGGCCATGGCCATCAACGGCACCAGGCTGCCGCAGTGCAGGCTGGCGGCGGTCGGGTCAAAACCGATGTAGTAGGTGATCGGACCGGCGCCGAGGCGCTCGCGCAGCCCGGCATGGTCGGTTACTTGCGCGACAAAGCCGCGTTCTTGGAGTGTGTCTAGGGCGTTCATGCGGGAACGGGGATAAACACCGCCAGTCAAGGCCGGTTGTCATCGATTTGTTATAATTTGAAACTCAGGTGATCAAGCGCCCGGCGATAGTGGGGTGGCTTGCGAAGTCGCCCCAACCCTGCTGCGAACGCGTGAAGAACACGATTCTATCCGGCTTGTCCTCACGCTCGGTGCCGCAGCACTGGCGCTTCGGCCTCGGAGCCCTGGCGCTCTCGGGCGCCGCATTGGCAGCCCTTGGGTCCGTGCCGGGACTGCCGGCTTCGGAGGAAGTTCGCAGCCTTGCCCTTCCGGCACCCGAGATCGTTTCGATCGACGACGAGGACCGCGGTGTTTTCCGCGAAGAGCGAATTCAGCGCGGCGACACGCTGGCCTCGCTGCTGGCGCGCTTGGGTGTCGACGATGCCGATGCGCTGCGCTACCTGCGCTCGCATCGTGAGGCCCATGCTTTCTCGGGCAACCTGCGACCCGGCCGCAACGTGCGCGCCGAGACCTCGGCTGACGGGGAACTGATCAGCCTTTCCTACGCGCTCTCGCCTACCGAAGTGGTGCGGGTCGCCCGCAAGGATGACGGGTTTTCGACCTCGAAGTCGGAAATGCGCCTGGAGCGCCGCGTCCACATGCGTGGCGCGGAGATTCGCCACTCCCTGTTTGGCGCGGCCGATGCCGTGGGCCTGCCCGACAGCGTGACCATGCAGGTCGCCGAGATCTTTGGCGGTGACATCGACTTTCACAAGGACATCCGCCGTGGCGACCGTTTTCGCGTCGTCTACGAGATGCTCTATCACGAAGGCGAGTTTGTACGCGCCGGCCGGGTGCTGGCGGTTGAATTCGTCAACAACGGCAAGAGTTTCGCGGCGGTCTGGTATGAGCCCCCGGGCGCTGGTGCCGAAGGCGGCTACTACACACCGGACGGCAAGAACCTGCGCCGGGCTTTCCTGCGCTCGCCATTGGAGTTTTCGCGTATCTCCTCGGGCTTTGGCACGCGCATGCACCCGATTTTCCAGACGTGGAAAGAGCACCGCGGGGTCGATTACGCTGCCCCGTCAGGGACCCGAGTGCGCTCAGTGGCCGACGGCGTAATCGATTTCGCCGGACGGCAAGGCGGCTATGGCAACGTGGTGATCGTACGCCATCAGAATCAGTATTCGACCTTGTATGCCCACTTGAGCGGATTCGGTCCGCAGGTCCGCAAGGGTGCCCGGGTGTCCCAGGGCGAAACCGTGGGCTTCGTGGGCCAGACCGGCTGGGCGACCGGACCGCATCTGCACTACGAGTTTCGCGTCGCATCGCAGCCGGTCAATCCGCTGACAATCGCGCTGCCCCATTCGGAACCGCTGGCTGACAGCCTGCTGGCAGACTTTCGCACCCGCTCGCAGCCCGCGCTCACGCGCATCGTCATGATGCGCAATTTCGTTCAGACTGCAGCGCTCGACTAGCGCACGCCGGGCTCGCAATCCGTGAGCGCGGCCCTCTATGTGGGCTTGATGTCAGGCACCAGCTTGGATGGTGTCGATGCAGCGCTCGTCGACTTTTCAGGGTCGCAGGCCCGCGTAGTCGCCACCGCCTATGCTCCGTTCGACGGCTCTCTGCGTGGCGAATTGTTGCAACTGCAATCCCCCGGCCACGACGAACTGGCGCGGGCGTCACTTGCGGCCAACTCGCTCGCGCAGGCCTATGGCGCCCAGGTCCAATTGCTGCTGCTCCAGGCTGGCGTCACATCAGCCGCGGTTCGCGCCATCGGCGCCCATGGCCAGACAGTCCGCCATCGCCCCGAGCTCGGCGTCACGACCCAGCTCAACAATGCGGCCCTGCTGGCTGAATTGACAGGCATCGACGTGATCGCGGACTTTCGCAGCCGCGACGTTGCGGCCGGCGGCCAGGGGGCTCCGATCGCACCGGCGTTTCACCGCGCGTTTTTTGGTGCGCCGGGACGCAGCCGGATCGTCCTGAACGTCGGCGGTATTGCCAACGCGACAATCCTGCCAACGGATGGACCTGTGCTCGGTTTCGACACAGGCCCCGGCAACGTACTCATGGATCTTTGGACCATGCGTCATCTTGGAATTCCGATTGACGAGGGTGGCGCATTTGCAGCGAGCGGCCGCATCGACACAGGTCTGCTGGAACGCATGCTCGAAGAGCCGTTTTTCGCGCTGCCCGCACCCAAAAGCACCGGACGGGATCTTTTCAATGCGGAATGGCTGAACGGGAAGCTCGCCGGCCACAGCGCAAGCCCCGCAGATGTGCAGGCGACGATCCTTGCGTTGACCGTCGCAAGCGTGGCCCGCGCAGTGGTGTCAGCCAAACCGCAGGAGGTCTATGTTTGTGGCGGCGGCGCGCACAACCAGGCACTCATGCAGGGCCTGGCTGACGCGCTCGCACCTGCCAGGGTTGATACGACTGGGGCGCTCGGCATTCCGGCCGACTGGGTCGAGGCTGTCGCCTTTGCGTGGTTGGCGCGCGAACATTGCGCCGGCCGGCCCATCGATCTCGCAGGCATCACAGGAGCCCGCGGAAACCGGATCTTGGGCTGCCGCTATCCGGCATGAAAAACGGGGCGCCAGGCGCCCCGCTTCAATCCGTACTCGCGATCCTGTCGCCGGACCGGGACACCCGCACCGTCAGACTGAAAACGACGATCCGCAGCCGCATGTGGTCTGCGCGTTGGGGTTCTTGATCACGAACTGCGCGCCCTCCAGGTCTTCCTTGTAGTCGATCTCGGCACCGACCAGATACTGGTAGCTCATCGAATCCACCAGCAGCTTGACGCCGTTCTTCTCCAACATCGAATCGTCCTCGTTGACCGTTTCGTCAAACGTGAATCCGTACTGAAAGCCGGAACATCCGCCGCCGGTAACGAACACGCGCAACTTGAGGTCGGGGTTGCCTTCCTCCTCGATCAGGCTTGCCACCTTGGTGGCAGCACTTTCGGTAAAGACAAAGGGAACGGGGATTTCAGCAGGGGCGTTCATGGGGAACCTCGACGATTTGCCGGAACAATACCACCATTATGGCCCCTACAGTTGCGCTTTCAAACCCTTCAGGAGTAGGGGCATTCCCGTAACGGAGCCTTGCAGGAGCGGTTCTGAATCACGCGTAGTCACGCGTTGTTCGAAGCCAGCTTGAGGCCGGCACGCTGGGCGTCGCTGCTGCCGGTATGCTCGAGCTTGCCGTCAAGTGTCGCGCCTAAGTGGATTTCGATCGACTTGTAGTGAACGTCGCCACGCACCCTCGCCTTGGGCTGCAGTTCGAGAAATTCCGAGACAAATATCGGCCCTTCGACCGCACCGTTGACGACTACATGCGCTGCCCGGATCTCGCCCTCGACACGCGCTTGCTCGCTCACCACCAGGGTGCTGTTGGATTCGGCAGTCCCCCCGGCTGCGACGACGTTGCCGCGCACTTTGCCGTCGATGCGCAAGCCGCCCGAGAAGATTACATCCCCCTCGATGACGGTAGTCGTGCCGATCAGGCTGTCTATTGTCGATTGGGGTTTGCTGCGTTTCATTCCAAACATGGTTGACACTTTCGACGTGAGTTGTTTTCGACGGCGTCTAACGAACCGGTACAGCCGGCTTGGGCAGAGCCGTTACCGGGTCGCTTACCACCACGGTCTGGCTGGCCCGCACGCGCTCACCTTCGAGCAATCTGACTACCAGCTTTTGCGGTTTCAGGCCTGCCGGCAGGGCAAGCGCACCTTCGACACGCTGAAAATAACGGAATCGAACCTTGACGACGTCCGCGCCAGTGTCCTCAGCAGAGGGGAGCCGGATCATAGCACCGCCCGGCGAGCTGTCCTGGTCGATCTGGAATTCGATGCGCCCGGCGAACTCCGGTTCCTGGTTGCCCCCCATGATGCTCCCGGTACGTGCGCCGCGCGACAAAAGCATGCGGAACTTCAGGAGACCGCCTTCGACGACCACACGAACACCGTTGATGGTCATGGTGCCTTCACGACGCTCGGTCGACATCAGACCCTCGAAGAGGGAGATGTCTTCCTTGAGACGGGTGTTTTCAGTCTCGAGGGCGATGACCTGGGCTGCCAGGTCTCGCTGGGTGGTCTGCTCGATCGCCAAGCGGCTGCCCGAGGCGTTGTTTTCTGCCCGCAGGGTGTTGTTCTCCTCGGCCAGGCGCGCGGCGCGCTGGCGCAAATCACCGAGTTCGTCGCGCATTTCACCGCTGTCAAATCCGGCGAAGCGTCGCCCCGCGTCGTACACCCATGTGGCTCCGGCCAGAGAGACCGAAAGGACCACGATCCAGAACAGGCCCCGCCAATACCAGGGGATATGGGTACGTACCGCCATGCGCGGCGCGGCGATGGTCAGGCGCCGCCGCAGGAAGCGAAACAGTCGGAAAGTGGCCATGCGCTTGTACCGCCTTCGCGCCGGGAAAGCGTCAGGGAACCAGGCCTATGCCTGTCAGACCCGTCGTCTCGGGCAGTCCGAACATGAGATTCATCACCTGAACCGCTTGGCCGGCGGCGCCCTTGGTCAGATTGTCGATGACCGACAACACCATGAGCGTATCGGCCTGCGGGCGATGCACTGCGATCCGGCACGTATTCGCACCACGCACCGAGCGCGTGTCCGGAGTCGCACCGGCAGGCATGACATCAACGAACGGTTCACCGGCGTAGGCCTTTTCATACAGTGCCTGGAAATCCGCATCCTGCGTAACGCGCGCATACAGTGTCGCGTGAATGCCGCGAATCATGGGAGTCAGGTGGGGCGTGAAAACAAGCCCGACACCAGCTCCGCCGGTCATGCGCGAAAGGCCTTGCACGATTTCCGGATGATGCCGATGGCCGTTGACCCCGTAGGCCTTGAAATTGTCCGCTGCTTCCGAAAACAGCGTGGCGACCTCGGCCTTGCGCCCGGCCCCGGAGACGCCGGACTTGCAGTCAGCGATCAAGTGCCCGGCATCGATGAACCCCGCTTCAAGCGCCGGCTTGAAACCCAACTGCACAGCCGTCGGGTAACAGCCGGGCAGACCGATCACGCGCGCGCGCGTAATCGCGTCGCGATTGACCTCGGGAAGCCCGTAGACCGATTCCGCCAACAGCGTTGTGGCCTTGTGCGAGATCTTGTACCACTTCTCAAACGTCGCGGTGTCCTTAAGCCTGAAATCGGCTGCTAGGTCGATGATGCGCACGCCGGCGGCCACCAGTTGCGGCCCCATGTCCATGGCCACACCGTGCGGTGTGGCAAAAAACACCGCATCGCATTGGTCCAGGCCGGCCTCTTCGGGTACAGCAAAACGCAACTCGACGGCCCCGCGTAGAGAGGGGAACATCTCGGCAACCGGCATTCCGGCTTCCTTGCGCGAGGTGATGCCGCGCAATTCGATGCCAGGATGGCGCGCGAGCAGGCGCAGCAATTCCACGCCGGTATAGCCGGTTCCACCGACAATGCCAACTTTGAGCATGGTGCCTCCCGCTTGACGCCGGTGCTTCCGGCGCGATGCGACCGCGGCGCGGCCGCCTATAGGGAAAAGGGCCGCACTGTCGGCGGCCCCTTCCAATCTAACCGCAGTGAAAAGCGATCAGCGCTTCGAGAACTGCTTGCGACGACGGGCCTTGTGCAGGCCGACCTTCTTGCGTTCGACCTCGCGCGCATCGCGGGTCACCAGACCCGCCTTGGACAAGACCGGTTTCAGGGTTGAATCATAGTCGATCAA
>JBJXGS010000255.1:0-12173 GCA_046160545.1 Burkholderiales bacterium | reverse complement strand
TGCGGATGTCGACCTTGCCGACCAGGGAAGAGATGTCCTGGTTGTTTTCGTCACCCGGCTCGGTCTTCGCGATGCCGATCTGTTTCAGGATAGATGGATAACGCTTGACGACGCGAAAGCGGCGGATGTCGCCGCCGAATTCTTCGAGGCGCTTGACCGCCCACGGCGAGAGCACGTGCGCCAGGTGGCGCCGCGGGATGCCGTACTGCTCCTCCAGGATGCGACTATCCTCCTCGGGATCGAACAGTCCCAGCGGGGACTCGTTGACCGGCGAGCCCTTGATGGCATAGAACGGCACGCGCTCCATGAGCTGCTTCAAGCGTTCGGCGATGGAGGACTTGCCGCCGCCGACCGGACCGAGCAGGTAGAGGATCTGCTTTTTCTCCTCCAGGCCCTGGGCGGCATGGCGGAAGAAAGACACCACCTGCTCGATGACGTCCTCGGCGCCGTGAAACTCGCGAAACGCCGGATAAATCTTGATGACCTTGTTGGCGAATATGCGCGACAGGGCCGGGTGGTTGCGGGTGTCTATGGATTCCGGCTCGCCGATGGCGGCCAGCATGCGCTCGGCTGCCGTGGCATATGCCATCGGGTTTCGTTTGCATTCCGCAAGGTACTCCTCAAGGGAGAGTTCCTCCTCGCGCTTGCGTTCGAAGCGGGCGGTGAAGTTTCCGATCACGTCCATGGCACCTCCTTGGCAAGAAAGGGTGATGCTGCGTACGACGGAACTGCGCGCAAATTGTCGGGACTACGATCAGTCTTGCAGTCAGCTTGGCATGTCGGGCGGCATCAGCGCCCCCCGATTACCTTGCAGGAACCCTGCCTGTTCGAAGGATCGCGGTGGGCTGCGCCCCTCGTCAGGCCCAAACAACCTGTCGCACCCTATATGACCTATAACGCTGGACCCACCTTGCGGATGACCGAGCCGTGGTGGAAAGGTTCACTGACGTCGCTCAACGGTCACGCCGACCTGCCGGGCGGCGCTGATGATGCCCAGTTTTGCCACACTCAGGCGCACGAACGGTGCACCAAAGCGCGCGACGATGCCGTT
This sequence comes from Burkholderiales bacterium, assembly GCA_046160545.1. GTDB lineage: Bacteria > Pseudomonadota > Gammaproteobacteria > Burkholderiales > JAEUOS01 > JAEUOS01. Next base: position 11,122 of record JBJXGS010000255.1, on the reverse strand, counting down.
GGCGAGGTGGTCGGCCATGCGCTCCAGAAGCTTGAAATGGTGCATGTCGCACTCCTCGCGAACATACTCAACCACCGCCGCGTAGTTGATGGTGTCGACAAGCTTGTCGCTCGCGAACACCACGCCGCCGGGCGGGATGCCGATTTCGAGATTGAACTCGATGGTTTGCGCCGCCTCCCGCTCGCGCGGATAGTGGCCGACGATGGTGGAAATGCGCAATTCGCGGATGAAGATGGTATCCATGTTGCTAGAATTGTCCTCGCTTTGATGCATGCTTGGCAAATGATGACGCTGGTCTTCGGGTTGCTCGCCTATTTGATCGGTTCGGTCTCGTTTGCCGTCCTGGTGAGTCGGGCATTTGGTCTGGCCGATCCGCGCACTTACGGTTCCGGCAACCCGGGTGCGACCAACGTGCTGCGCAGCGGCAAGAAGGTCGCTGCCGCGTTGACCCTGGTCGGTGACGCCGCCAAGGGTTGGCTGGCGGTTTTTCTGGCCCAGCGCTACGCTTCCGCGTACGGGGTCGGCGAGGGCAGCATTGCCCTGGTGGCCTTTTGCGCCTTCCTGGGTCATCTATACCCGCTGTATCACCGCTTCCAGGGCGGGAAGGGGGTGGCGACCGCACTCGGTATTCTGCTCGCCGTCCACCCCTGGCTGGGCCTGGGTACGCTGGCCACGTGGGTCATGATCGCGTTTTTTTTCCGCTATTCGTCCTTGGCCGCGCTCGTCGCGGCGGTGTTCGCGCCGTTTTTTCATGTCATGTTCTGGGAGCGTGGCCCGACCACACTTGCCATCGGCGCGATGTCGCTGCTCTTGATCTGGCGCCACCGCGCCAACATCGAAAAGCTGATCACCGGGCGTGAGTCGCGCATCGGCGGGAAATAGACCGACCAGTCGCGTCTGCCCGGCTCGATCAGCCGACCGGGACAAGCTCGTGAAGGGGCCAGCGTGGCGCTACCGAGAAATCGTATCCGGCGCCCTTGGCAAGCCCAGCGGGGCGGCAGGCGGCAGCGAAGGCGATCATCGCCCCGTTGTCGGTGCACAGGTCGATCTCGGGGTAATGGACCCGTGCGCCGCGTGCGGCGCACGCAGCGTCGAGGCGATTGCGCAAAGTGACGTTGGCCGCGACGCCTCCGGCCGCTACCAGGCGATCCAGTTGCGCCACGTCGAGTGCCTTCAACGACTTCGTCACCAGGATGTCGACGATGGCATCTTCCACGGCACGGGCGATGTCGGCGGCGACGTCCGGCCCGCTACCGACTTTGCGCACCAGCAGCCCGACCGCGGTCTTTAGGCCACTGAAGCTGAAGTCAAGGCCGTCTCCCTTAAGCATCGGACGCGGCAGTAAAAAGCGTCCTGGCGTCCCGCGCGTGGCCAGGGCACTTAACGCGGGGCCACCCGGGTACCCGAGGCCTAGCAGCTTGGCGCTCTTGTCGAAGGCCTCGCCGGCGGCGTCATCGATGCTTTCCCCCAAGAGCCGGTAGTCGCCCACGCGCCCCACGCGCATGAGCTGGGTGTGGCCACCGGACACCAGGAGAGCCACGAAGGGGAATTCCGGCGGGTCGCGCGAGAGCAGCGGCGACAGCAGGTGTCCTTCCAGATGGTGCACCGGGATGAGGGGCACCGAAAGCCCGAATGCCAGGCCGGCAGCGGCGCCGGCACCGACCAGGAGGGCGCCCGCCAGTCCCGGGCCGCGCGTATAGGCGACAGCTTCGACCGCACCGGCATCGAGTCCGGCAGTCGCCAAGACGTGACGGGCCAGCGGCACGACACGGCGTACATGGTCGCGCGATGCCAGCTCCGGTACGACCCCGCCATAGTCCGCATGCATGCGCACCTGCGAATGGAGGGCTTGCGCGAGCAGTCCGTCGCGTGCGCGCTGGCTGCCGAGCGCGCTGTCATACAGGGCGACCCCGGTCTCATCGCAGGAGGTTTCGACGCCGAGGATGCGCATGGAGGAGGGCTGCGATGTGGGCCCGGGCAGACTGTGCGCCAGGACGGCGTAGGGCAGCATCGGGTCGCGCCCATTTTACAGGCGCAGCGCGACGCACCGCCGTTCGCGCACCCGACGCGGGCCGGCATGTCGCCCGTGGTCGGTATGCAAACGACTTGATTCCGCACCAGTTGCAAAGCGAGTAATTATCGGGATATAATCTGCGGCTACCCAAATTTCGTCAGCCGTCCATGCCCTCCGTTCGCGTCAAGGAAAATGAGCCTTTCGAGGCTGCGCTGCGCCGCTTCAAGCGCACTATCGAGAAAACCGGTCTCCTGACCGAGTTGCGCGCGCGCGAGTTCTACGAGAAGCCGACTTCGGAGCGCAAACGCAAGCATGCAGCCGCTGTCAAGCGCACCTACAAGCGCTTGAAAAGCCAGCAGTTGCCGCCGAAGCTGTACTGATTTCCGGCCCTGCCCGGGGCTCCAAAACAGCCGAGGGTTTTAAGCCTTCGGCTTTTTTTCGTCCGCGAGGACGGCTTTGGAAATGTCTGGAAACGCGAGACGACCATGAGCCTGAAGGACACCATCACCGAAGACATGAAGACAGCAATGCGCGCGCGTGACGCGCAGCGCCTGTCGGCGATTCGCATGTTGCTCGCGGCGGTCAAGCAGGTCGAGGTCGATCGCCGAATCGTGCCGACTGACGCCGATATCGTTGCAATTGTCGAGCGGGAGTTGAAAAAACGCCGCGACTCAGTGACCCAGTACCGCGCCGCCGGCCGCGAGGATCTGGCGCAAAACGAAGAGTTCGAGGTCGGCGTCCTGTCGGCTTATCTTCCGGCGCAGGCCGATGCCGCCGAAATCACCGCTGCCATTGAGGCGGCAATCGTTGCCGCGCAGGCCTACGGTCCCGGCGCCATCAGCAAGGTCATGCCGCTTGTCAAGGCCAGCCTGGCTGGGCGGGCGGATATGGCGCAAGTATCGGCGCAGGTCAAGGCACGCCTGAGCGGCTGACCCGCGGCCTGCCTGGCCGGGTCAGCTCAAGCGGGAGTCAAGGGCGGGGCGGCCCGGCCTTTTCCAGTCCGGTGATCTTGGCTCCGGCTTTGATGCCTTTGCCCTTGAACCAGCCCTGATTCATTTCCAAGGCGTAGCGGGCTGGCCTGGCGCTGCAGTGGGCGTCTTCGGTGTGCGGCTTCATATCCTCGATATTGAGGATCGTGCCGTCGTCGGCAAGAAATGCCACCGAGAGGGGCAGGATGGTGTTCTTCATCCACATGCACTGTCGCTCGGGGGCCGGAAAAACGAACAGCATGCCATCGCTGGCCCCCATTTTTTCGCGAAACATGAGGCCCTGCATGCGCGTGCCGAAGGTCGCCGCGACTTCGGCCTTGATCAGGTGCATGCCTGATTGCAGGGTTACCGCCGCCAGAGGGGGTTGCGGACCCTGCGCCGGCGCGGACAAGGGAATTGCCATGATTCCTGCGATTAAGAGTCTGCGGAGGAAGGACATCAGCGGTCGGGATCAGTGCGGTTTGCGACGACCGCGGGCGCTAGGGAAACGCTAGAGTGAAGTGAGGGAGCGGTCGGCCAGAATTCTAACTGCTCGGTATGGCGGCAACAAAAAAGCCGAGCTTTAAGCCCGGCTTTTTTGTCGGGGCTTGATCGATTACTTCTTGGCTTCGGCCTTGGCTTTCTTGGCTTTCTTGGCTTTCTTGGCACCGTCTTTCTTGGCACCATCCTTCATGGCCTGGGCTTTGGGGGCATCAGCTTTCTTGTCCTGAGCGAAGCCGGACGAGGCGGTCAGGGCGAAAACGGCGGCGACCAGTGCGGAGAGGAGTTTTTTCATGTCGGTTCCTTAATGTGGGGGACGGATGACCTTCTCGGTCAGAGCCCTTAACGGCATGGGGGTTTACCCGGTTGACACGTTGTTCTGCGAGTAGGGCTTGGCGCAGGGCAGGCAACGGAAAATTCCGGCACGGGCGCCAGAAGTGCCTTCCAAACGACAAAACCCCGTGCAGCCGCGCTGCACGGGGTCGAAAAACCTATCAGAGGGCCTAGGTGCTCTGGATGTTGGAGGCCTGCTTGCCCTTCTGGCCCTGCGTGACTTCAAACTGGACTTTCTGTCCTTCCTTGAGAGTCTTGAAGCCCTGCATGTTGATCGCCGAGAAGTGCGCGAACAGATCCTCACCGCCGTCATCGGGCGTGATGAATCCGTAGCCCTTGGCGTCGTTGAACCACTTGACAGTACCGGTTGCCATGTTCGACTTTCCTTGCTGGGGACGCGCAATGCTTGCCGCGCCCGGATAGACTGGGCGAAAACACGCCCGACTCTTCTTGCGTTCCAGGCAAACGCCTTTGCGTGCGCCCAACCAAACCGCAGTTTCGGCAGACTACCGCGCCGACGATCCACCAGGAACAGCAAGTTTCGCGTTTTACGGCTTCCGCCGGGGCAAGTCAAGCGATTTTCGCCCGGACCGCGAGGCGCCAATGCCCGTGCTCCTTCAGGTATGGGCGACCTTGAAATTCCCCTACTTCGCCCCACCTGCTCCGCCATGAAAGGGGGGCGGGCTGCGGATACAATTTGCCGATGGCGACCAAGTTCGATTCTGACAGCGGCACAGTCCTGGAAACCCGCAAGCAGGAGGTCAAGCCACCGCCGATGTACAAGGTGCTTTTGCTCAACGACGATTACACTCCGATGGAGTTCGTCGTCGGGACGATCCAGAAGTTCTTCAACAAGAGTCGTGAGCAGGCCACCCAGATCATGCTCAAGGTGCACCGCGAGGGCATGGGGGTGTGTGGCGTGTATCCGCGCGATGTCGCGGGAACGAAAGTTGAACTGGTCACGCAGCACGCTCGCGCACACCAGCACCCCTTGCAGTGCACAATGGAAGAGAATGACTGAGTTCGCCTGACAGGGTTTTGCAATTTTTCGGGCGGCCGAAAATCGTTTTGGTGTAGAGTAATTTCTGAACCGCCGGCATTCCCCGGCCATCGAGGCTCAAAAATGATCGCGCAAGAGTTGGAAGTCAGCCTGCATATGGCTTTTGTCGAAGCGCGCCAGAAGCGGCACGAGTTCATCACCGTCGAGCATCTGTTGCTGGCGCTACTGGACAACCCGACGGCTGCCGAGGTGTTGCGCGCTGTGGGCGCCAACATCGACGACCTGCGCAAGAACCTGATCCAGTTCATCACCGAGCACACCCCGACGGTGGCCGGCAGTGATGATGTCGATACCCAGCCAACCCTCGGTTTCCAGCGTGTGATTCAGCGCGCGATCATGCACGTGCAGTCCTCCTCCAACGGCAAGAAGGAGGTCACTGGCGCCAATGTGCTGGTCGCGATTTTCGGCGAGAAGGATTCGCACGCGGTGTACTACCTGCACCAACAGGGCATTACCCGCCTGGACGTGGTCAATTTCATTTCGCACGGCATCACCAAGCAGCCGCCCGAGAAGGAGAAGGCCGGAGCCAGTCCCAGCGAAGCACAGGAACAGGGCGAAGAGAGTGATGGCAAGCAAAGCCCGCTCGAGCAGTACACGCAGAACCTCAACAAGAGCGCGGCCGACGGCCGCATCGATCCGCTGATCGGCCGCGAGGTCGAACTCGAGCGGGTCATTCAGACCCTGTGCCGGCGGCGCAAGAACAATCCGCTGTTGGTCGGCGAGGCCGGCGTCGGCAAGACCGCAATCGCGGAGGGCCTGGCCAAGCGCATCGTCGAGGGCGAAGTGCCGGAGATCCTCAAGGAATCGATTGTGTACTCGCTGGACATGGGCGCCCTCCTGGCGGGCACCAAGTACCGCGGCGATTTCGAGCAACGCCTGAAGGGAGTGCTGAAGAAGCTCACCAACAATCCCAAGGCGATCCTCTTCATCGACGAGATCCACACCTTGATCGGCGCCGGTGCGGCTTCGGGCGGGACTCTCGACGCCTCCAATCTGCTCAAGCCGGCGCTCTCCGGCGGGCAGTTGAAGTGCATAGGTGCGACCACCTACAACGAGTACCGCGGCGTGTTCGAGAAGGACCACGCGCTGTCGCGTCGTTTCCAGAAGATCGATGTCAACGAACCGTCGATTGACGAGACCGTGCAGATCCTGCGCGGACTCAAGTCGCGCTTCGAAGAACACCACGGTATCAAGTACTCGGCCTCCGCGATCACGACCGCCGCCGAACTTGCCGCGCGTTACATCAACGACCGGCAGTTGCCCGACAAGGCCATCGACGTCATCGACGAGGCCGGGGCGGCGCAGCGCATCTTGCCGAAATCCCGGCAGAAGAAGGTGATCGGCAAGACCGACATCGAGGAAATCATCGCCAAGATCGCGCGCATTCCGCCACACAATGTCTCTTCCGACGATCGCACCAAGCTGGCAACGCTGGACCGGGACCTGAAGAACGTGGTTTTTGGCCAGGACGCCGCAATCGATGCGCTGGCCGCCTCCATCAAGATGGCGCGCTCCGGCCTGGGCAACCCACAAAAGCCGATCGGCAACTTCCTGTTCAGCGGCCCGACCGGGGTCGGCAAGACCGAGGTCGCGCGCCAGTTGGCCTTCACCATGGGCATCGAACTGATTCGTTTCGACATGTCCGAATACATGGAGCGCCACGCGGTCAGCAGACTGATCGGCGCGCCTCCGGGCTACGTCGGTTTCGACCAGGGAGGACTGCTCACCGAAGCCATCACCAAGAAGCCACATGCGGTACTGCTTCTGGATGAAATCGAAAAGGCGCATCCGGATGTTTTCAATATTCTCCTGCAGGTCATGGACCATGGCACGCTGACCGACAACAATGGTCGCAAGGCGGATTTCCGCAATGTCATCATCATCATGACCACCAACGCGGGCGCGGAGTCGCTGCAGAAGGCCACCATCGGCTTCACCAACTCCAAGCAGGCCGGCGACGAGATGGTCGACATCAAGCGTCTGTTCACGCCGGAGTTCCGCAATCGCCTCGATGCGATCATCTCCTTCAAGGCCCTCGATACCGAGATCATCATGCGGGTGGTCGACAAGTTCCTGATGCAACTTGAGCAGCAGTTGCACGAGAAGAAGGTCGAGGCGATCTTCACCGACGCCTTGCGCAAGCATTTGGCCAAGAAGGGTTTCGACCCGCTCATGGGTGCCCGACCGATGGCGCGCCTGATCCAGGAGACCATTCGCAAGGCGCTTGCCGACGAATTGCTGTTCGGCAAACTGGTCTCCGGGGGCAAGGTCACGGTCGACCTCGAAGGAGAGGGCGAGGACGCAAAGGTGAAACTGGCCGTGCACGAAGGCGAAGAGCCCAAGCCGGACGGCAAGCCCGCCGACGAGCCGGTTGAGGTCCTGTAGGGGCATTCGTCCTGCCGCATATCAAGGCCGCCTGCGGGCGGCCTTTTTGTTGCCGCGCACCATTAGCAAGTGGCCAATGATTGTTTGCGTTTCACCGATCCTCGGGTAAATTAGATTGGGTCGCATTCATCGTTCATCGAGGAGGATTCATTGTGAAACCGGCACTTTTCGCGTCGCTTGCCTTCGCGCTCGTGACCACCCCTGTCACAGCTCAGGACCGCAACCTGGGGCGCAATCTCGCAGCGCAATGCGCGAATTGCCATGGCACAAACGGTGCAAATCAGGGTGGCATGCCATCGCTGGCGGGAATGGGCCGCATCGTCTTTACCGCGCACATGAACGCCTTCAAGAGCGGCGCTCGTAGCGGCCCTGCTGCGACCATCATGCATCAATTGGCCAAGGGCTACAACGACGAGCAGATCGCGGAGATGGCCGCGTTTTTCGCGGCGCAGAAGCCGGTAAAGTGAGGAGCCCGAAATGAGCCTTAGCACCCGCAAGTTCGATCGCCGTGACTTTCTCAAACTCACAGGGGTGGGCGGTGCGCTTGCCGCCTCCGGATGCGCAACGACTCCTGAGCCGGCCAGGAAAATCGGCCGCGTCATCGTCATCGGCGCCGGCTTTGGCGGCGCCACTGCCGCCAAGTACCTGCGCATGTGGTCGGAAGGTGCGATCGAGGTTTTCCTCATCGATTCCAACCCGGCGTTCGTTTCCTGCCCGCTGTCCAATCTGGTCCTCGGCGGCAGTCGCAAAATCGGTGATGTGACTGTCGGCTACACGGGGCTGCGCGAGCGCGGCATTCAGGTCATCAACGATACCGTCTCAGCGATCAACGTCGACAAGAAGACGATTTCGCTAAGCAAGATCCAGGACCTGAGCTGGGATCGCCTGATTGTCTCGCCCGGTATCGAGTTCATGTTCGACCAGGTCGGACGGCTGCGCGATGCGGCCGTGCAGCAGCGCGTCCTGCATGCTTGGCGCGCCGGCCCGCAGACGGTCGCGCTGCGCCAGCAGCTTGAGAACATGCGTGACGGCGGCGTATATGTGCTCTCGATTCCGCTGGCGCCGTATCGCTGCCCGCCCGGGCCGTATGAGCGCGCCTGTCAGGTCGCGCACTACTTCAAGACCGCCAAGCCCCGCAGCAAAGTCATCATCCTGGATGCAAACCCGGACCTGGTGTCCAAGCCGGGCCTGTTTCGTGCGCAGTTCAATGGCCAGTACAAGGGCATCATCGAGTATCGCAACAACAGCGAGGTCAAGGACGTCAATGTCGGGACCATGTCGGCGATCATGGATGTCGGTGGCGACGTGCGCGCGGACGTGCTCAACGTGGTGCCGCCGCAGCGTGCGGGCAATATCGCCCAGCAGGCCGGCCTCATCACTGCGAACAACCGCTGGTGCGGAGTCAACTGGCTGACCATGGAGTCGACCGCGCGGCCAGGGATACATGTGCTCGGCGACGCCACTCTGTCGGCCCCGGCCATGCCCAAGTCGGGTCACATGGCGAACCAGCATGGCAAGGTGGCAGCCGCGGCGATCATCGAACTCATGAACGGGCGTACTCCGAGCGCGACGCCGATGATGGCCAATACCTGCTATTCGTTTGTCGACGACAAGAACGTGATTCACGTTGCCAGCGTGCATGCTTACGATCCGGTCGATCGCACCATGAAGGCCGTACCTGGATCGGGCGGGGTCTCTACTGCAGCCAACGAACTGGAAGGCGTCTATGCGAACGCGTGGGCGCGCAACATCTGGAACGACATGCTCGGCTGAGCGCCGCCGTGGTGCATGCAGGACGGCAACGGCGCCGCGAGGCGCCGTCGTTCATTTTTCAACGCGGCGGATGTTCTTGCGCAATTCCAGTTGCGGGCCCGTGAGGGTCACAGCGACCGGCGCGCTGGCCTCGATCACAAGTTCGTAGTCGGCAACTTCCGCCACATCCAGGATCAGCATGGTTGCCGATACCACCTGCGCGTTCGGGCTCATAGGGTCGCTGGTGTTGTTGACGCGGAATTCGGCGCTCTTCACCGGGGAGCCGGCCTTGCTCAATGTGGCGCGGTAGCTGTTCCACTTGCCGGCCTCGGTCGCGCTGGCAGCGTACTCGACATGCAGATTGAGCGCGATCGGGTTCATGTCGGGCCCGAGCGAGACGCGAATCGGTGCATAGCCGCCAGAAGCATTCTGGGTCAGGGGGAATCGCGCCACCGACTCGCCGGTGAAGAGGCCGTCGCAGCCGGCCAGGCCGGCCAACGAGAGCAGTAGGGCGCAAGCGGCGCCGGGCAGGCGGAGCGACATCGGTGAACTCCTGCTACAAGGATGAAAAATCGGCAACGACCGGCGTATGGTCGGACGGCTTGTCCAGCTTTCGCGGTGCCTTGTCGATGACGCAGGCACGGCAGCGCGGTGCCAAGGCCGCCGATGCCAGAATGTGATCGATGCGCAGGCCGGCGTTGCGCCGGAAGCCCAGCATGCGGTAGTCCCACCAGGAAAAGCTCTTCTCCGGCTGCTCGAATAGGCGAAAGCAGTCGGCCAGTCCAAGCCCGATCAAGCGCTGCCAGGCCGCGCGTTCCCGGTCGCTCACCAGCACCTGACCCTCCCAGGCCTTGGGGTCATGCACGTCGCAGTCCTGCGGTGCGATGTTGTAGTCTCCCAGCAAAGCGACTTGTTCGTGGGCCTGGAGGGCCCGTTGCATGTAGCCGTGCATCGCATCGAGCCAATCGAGCTTGTAGCGATACTTGTCGGACTCCAGGCTCTGCCCGTTGGGGAAATAAGCGCAGATCACGCGAATTCCTGCCACCGTAGCGGCTACGACGCGCTTTTGCGGGTCGGCATAGTCCGGCATGTCCACCGAGATTTCGGTCATCGGCAGACGCGAGAGTATGGCTACGCCGTTATAGGTCTTTTGCCCGTTGATGGCCGAGGTGTAGCCAGCGGCCTCGAGTGCGGCGTGCGGATACTTCTCATTGGGAAGTTTCAGTTCTTGCAGGCACAGCACGTCGACGTCGGCCGTGGCAAGCCAGTCCAGAACGTGGCCCAGGCGCACATTCAGCGAATTGACATTCCAGGTGGCAAGCCGCATCGAAGTGAACCCGGCCGCGCGCAGCGCAGCGTTTACAGCCGCAGCTCAGAATCCCTTGAACCAGGCGGGCGGCTTGCTTGTCGGCGGCGGCGGTGCAGACGGTTGCGAAGCGGTCGTCTGATTCGTGTCGCCGGCCGGCGCGCCGGCAGTTGCAGCTGCCGGCGGTTTGGGCGGCGGAGCCACGGCTACAGGCTTGGCCGACGGGGCCGCTGCCGTCGGGCCCGGGTTCTTGTAGCCCGGCGGGAGCTGGTTATTGGTCGGGTAGCCTGCTCCGGTGAGCGCGACGTTCCATGCAGACTCGTCGAAGCCCACACTCTTTGAGCCGCCAACCAACATCACCGGGATTTGCGAGGCGCCGGTCGCTGCCTTGAACGCATTCAAATCGTCCTGGGTGCGCACGGTCTTTTCGGCAAAAGGCACGCCGCGGGCGGACAACAGTTGCCGACCCTGGTCGCATGCTGCGCAGTCAGCACCTGTATACAAGACCACCGGATAGGTCTTGGTCGGGCCTTGCAACGCAAACGGTAGGGACTGGCTGCCGCCAGCGGCACTACCACTGGCTGCCGGTGCTGCGCCGGTCTGGGCTGGCGGCTTGGCCAAAGGCTTGGCGTTGGGCGGCGGCGGCGTGTCGCTGTAGACGACCCTGCCATCCGGGCCAATATATTTGTACTGCGCAAGCGTCGGTGCCATGGCAAGTGCACACAGCAAGCCGGCAGCCAAGGGTGCAAAAGTGGAAAATTTCATGCGAGTCTCCTCGTCAATCGCTCTTCAGGAAGACGTCA